>NZ_JADDIL010000049.1:0-74232 GCF_020826795.1 Microtetraspora sp. AC03309
GTTCCCCGCCCTGGTCCCCGCCCTGTTCCCCGCCTTGGGTTCCGCCCGGGTTCCCGTCTCGGTCCGCGGGCCGGTCCTCGTCCGGCTGCCCGCCCGGTCGCTCGTAGGGCTCCGCCCAGCGGCGCAGCGCTTCGGCCAGGTGGCCGCCGAGCTGGTCGGCCTGGTGGCGCAGGAAGTAGTGCCCGGCGTGCGGGATCACCGCGAGCTCCACCCGGTCGGCGAAGGCCGTCCACTCCCGATAGCGCTCCTCGTACAACTCGGTCGCGCGGTCGGCGCCGCCGATGACCACCAGCACCGGCGCGCGCAGCCGGCGGCGCGCCGGATCGGCGAGCCGGCGGGTGAACCACGCCTGCGCCTGGCGGGCGTCGTGCCTGAGCGCGTTGACGGCCGTCTCGACCGCGGCGCCCTCCAGGTCCTCGGGCAGGCCGCCCATCGCCCGAAGGACGTCACGGTAGGCGCGGTCGGACAACCAGCGGTCGGCGGGCAGATGCCGGTTGATCCACGCGGACACCTTTCCGGGGAGCCGCGCGGTCGGGAAGCTGCCGCCGAGGAAGACGCCGGTGATCGGGACGCCCGTCTCCTCCAGCCGCAGGGCCAGGGCGGTGGCGAGCGCCGTGCCGACACAGTGCCCGTAGACCGAGATCGGCCCGGTCTCCCGCGCGGCGAGTTCGGCCACGCACCGCTCGACCACCTCCTCCAGCGGCCGCGGCTCCTCGTCGGGGCGGGCGGGATCGTGGCCGGGCAGTTCGAGCGCCAGCAGTTCCACTCCCTCCGGCAGCGCCTCGGCCAGCGGCCGGTAGACGGCCGCCGAGCCGCCGCCGTACGGCACGCAGACCACGGTCGCGGTCGCCTTCGCCCCCGCCTTCGGGCCGCCGAGCCGGTGCAGCAGCCCACCCTGGCCGCCGGAACGGCCGTCGAGGTGGGCGGCGAGCTCGCGCACGGTCGGATGGGTGAACAGGTCGATGACCCGCAACCCCCCGTCGATCTCGTGCACGGCCTTGACGGCGGTGAAGGAGTCGCCGCCGAGCGCGAAGAAGTCGTCGGTCGCGCCGACGGACTCCACGCCGAGCAGTCGCGCCCAGATCTCCGCGAGCCTCCGTTCCGTGTCCGTGGCGGGGGCCACCCGCTCGCCCGTGCTCACCGCGCCCAGCTCCGCGGCCAGCCGGGTGCGGTCCACCTTGCCGTTGGCGTTCAGCGGGAACGCGTCAAGCAACGTGATCACCGACGGCACCATGTAGTCGGGCAGCGCGTCCCGCAGCGCCGCGCGGACGTCGTCCACGGTCGGCACACCCGCACCCACACCCACGCCCGGCGCGGTGGGGACCAGCCAGGCGGCCAGGCGGCGCCCCGTACCCTCGCCGACCGGGAGGACCACGGCCTCCGCGACGCCGGGAAGCGCCCGGCACACGGCGGCGACTTCGCCCGGCTCGACCCGGTATCCCCTGATTTTCACCTGATCGTCGATCCGGCCGAGGAACTCGACGAATCCCTCGGAGGTCACCCGGGCCCGGTCGCCCGACCGGTACCAGCGGCCGTCGTCCCGCGTCACATAGCGCGGATCCTCCGGATGCCCCAGGTAGCCCCGCGCCACCTGCGGGCCGCCGATCCACAACTCGCCCGCCACGCCGTACGGCAGGGCACGCCCGGCGTGGTCGGCCACGAAGCACCGCGCCTCCGGCAGCGGCAGGCCCAGCGGGACGTTCGCCGTCGCACGCGGCGCGTTCCCGGTGGAGCAGCCGAGCACGGCGACGGTCGTCTCCGTCGGACCGTAGTGAACCTGGACCTCCAGGTCGGGCCGTACCTCCGCGATGCGGTCCACCAGCGCCCACGGGACAGCCTCGCCCGCCAGGACCAGCACGCGGCGCGGCAGCACCGCCGCCAGGTCGCCGTGCGAGGCCAGCAGCTCCAGGTGGCTGGGCACGCACTTGAGGAAGTCGACCGCGTGCCCGGTCATGTGCGCGGCGAAGGCGGGCGGGTCGGTCGCCGTGTCCCGGTCCAGCAGATGCAGCGCCGCGCCCGTGGTCAGCGCTCCGAAGACGTTGAGGATGCCCAGGTCGGCGGCGGCTGTGGACGCCAGCGCCCACGATTCGAGCGGACCGGCCGGGCACAGGCGGGACAGGATGCCGTCGAGGTACGCCGTGATGTTCCGGTGCTCGACCGCCACGCCCTTGGGCGTACCGGTCGAGCCGGAGGTGAAGATCACATAGGCGAGATCCTCCGGCCCGACCTCGCTCCCCACCTCGCTCCCCACCGCGGTGCCCACCTCGACGCCGTCCGGTACGGCGCCGTCGGCGGCACCCGCGTCCGGAAGCCAGGGCGGGACGGCGGCGACGCCCTCCGGCACCCGGGCGGCGAGATCGGCGGCGCAGACCACGACGCGTGCCCCGGCGGTGGCGAGCATCGCCGCGATCCGGTCGGCGGGCGCGGCGTCGTCGATCGGGACGTAACCCGCGCCCGCCTTCAGCACGCCGAGCATGGCCACGGGCAGGTCCCGGGTGCGCTCCATCAGGACGGCGACCCGGTCCCCGCGCTTCACTCCCGCCTCGCGGAGGCGGTGGGCGAGCCGGGCCGCGCGCTCCTCCAGTTCCGCGTAGTCGAGCGTGCCGTCCGCCGCCACGACCGCCGTCGCCGACGGTGTGCGTCCCGCGTGTGCGGAGATCCGCCCGTGCAGGGTCCGCTCGTGCAGGGTCGGCTCGTTCAGGGTCGGCTCGTTCAGGGTCCGCTCGTTCAGGGTCGGCCCGCCGACCGGCGTTCCGGGAGGCCCCGCCAGCAGCGCGTCCACGCCCGGATCGAGGTCCAGGTCGCCGATCCGGCGGTCGGGGTCGGCGGTCAGCTGGTCCAGGACCGCCAGGAAGAAACCGGCGATCCGCCGCGCGGTCGACTCGTCGAACAACTCGGGCCGGTAGGCCAGCCCGCCCCACAGTCCGGTGCGGGTGTCCTGGACGGTCCAGCTCAGGTCGAACTTCGCGGTGACCGGCTTCATCTCCACGGCGTGCGCGTCGAGTCCGGGGAAGCCGGTGACCGGCCCCGGCGCGTCGTACACGTTGAGCAGGACCTGCGGCAGCACCTGCCCGGCGCCGAGCGGCTCGCCCGCGTGCGCGAAGGCGTCCAACGTCTCCGCGCGGACCCGTTCGACCAGGTCCCTGCCGGTGAGGGCGTCCTCCACCGAGGTTCGGACGACCAGGGTCTGGAGGAAGCAGCCGATCAGCCGCTCGGTCTCGGGATGCCGTCGTCCCGACTCCGGCACGCCGACGGCGATGTCGGAGCCGCCCGACACCCGCGCCAGCATGGCCTGCAACCCGGCGAGCAGGACCATGAACACCGTCGCGCCGCTCGCGGCGGCGAGCGCCCGCACCCGCGCGGCCAGCTCGTCCGGCAGGTCGAGGTCGAGCAGCCCCACCCCGGTGCCGGGCGCGGCGGGCCGTACGCGGTCCACGGGAAGCGCGATCTCGGCCGGCATCCCGTCCAGTTCGACCGCCCACCAGCCGGGGTCCTCGGCTTCGGTGGCCAGCCGCTGCCATTCCGAGACGTCCGCGAACTGGCGGTCGAGGGCCGGGGGAGCGGGCCGGGCTCCCGTACGGGCCGCGTAGAGGTCGGCGAGGTCCCGGAGGAGGACGCCGCGCGACCAGGCGTCGCTGGCGATGTGGTGAAGGACGAGGGCGAGCACGTGCTCGCGCGGGCCGGTGGCGAGGATCGAGGCCCGCAGCGGGTACTCCTCCTCCAGCCGGAACGGCCGCGTCGCCAGCTCCGCGAGCCGCCGCTCCACCCGGTCCTCGCCGGGGCCGCGATCCTCCAGGCCCGTGATCATGCCTGTGATCGGGTCCGGGATCGGGTCCGTGAACAGGTCCGTGATCAGGTCCACGGTGACCCGGGACGCGGGACCGGTCAACGCGTACGGCTCCGCGTCGCGTACCTCGACGGTCGAGCGCAGCACCTCGTGCCGCTCGGCCAGGTCCACGACGGCGAGCCGCAGCGCCTCCACGTCGAGGTCGCCGTCGAGACGGATCACGACCGGCACGTTGTAGGCCGCGCTGTCCGGGTCCACCTCTCCGGCCAGCCACATCTGGCGCTGGACCGGGGACAGCGGGACCGGGCCGGTGCCCGCCCGCCGGGGGATCGCGACGGCCGCCGGAGCCGCCTCGCTCCGGGGCAACGCGTCCAGCCCGGCGGCCAGGTCGGCGAGCACCGGACGCTCGAAGAGCAGCCGCAGCGGGACCGTGGTCCCGAGCCCGGCGGTGAGCCGCCCGGCCACGCGCACGGCGGTGAAGGAGTCGCCGCCCAGCGCGAAGAAGTCCGCGTTCACGTCGATCGTGTCCGCACCGATCGCGTTCGGGCCGGTCCCGCGCACTCCGAGCAGCTCGGCCCAGATCTCCGCGATCAGCCGTTCGGTGCCCGTCTCGGGCGCGGGCCCTCCGTCGCCCGGCCCGACACCACCCGCCCCGAAACCGCCGTACGGGTCGGCGGCGGCCAGGTCGAGCAGGTCGAGCAGCCGGGTCCGGTCCACCTTGCCGTTGGTGTTCAGCGGCAGCGCGTCCACGAGCGTGATCGTCGACGGCACCATGTAGTCCGGCAGCACGCGCCGCAGCGCCGCGCGTACGCCCTCAACGGTGACGGTGACGGTGTCGGTGACGGCGGTGTCCGACCGGGGGACCAGCCACGCGGCCAGCCTCCGTGCCGTGCCTTCTCCCGTCGGGAGGACCACGACCTCCGCCACGCCGGGCAGCGACCGGCAGGTGGCGGCGACCTCGCCCGGCTCGACCCGGTATCCCCTGATCTTCACCTGGTCGTCGACGCGGCCGAGGAACTCCACGAACCCGTCGCGGGTGATCCGCACCCGGTCGCCGGACCCGTAGTGACGACCGTCGGCGCGGTCCGCGTAACGGGCGTCGCCGGGGGCGCCCAGATATCCCCGCGCGACCTGCGGGCCGCCGATCCACAACTCGCCCACAACCCCGTACGGCAGAGCACGCCCGGCCGGGTCGGCGACGAAGCAGCGCGCTCCCGGGAAGGGCGTGCCGAGCGGCACCACGGATCCCGTACGCGGGGTCGTCGCGGCCACGCATCCGAGTACCGAGATCGTCGTCTCCGTCGGACCGTAGTGGATCTGGACCTCCAGGTCGGGCCGTACCTCCGCGATCCGGTCGACCAGCGTCCAGGGCGTGGCCTCGCCGGCGAGCACGAGCAGGCGGCGGGGGAGCACCGCGGCGAGATCGCCGTGCGCCGCCAGCAGTTCGAGCTGGCTGGGCACGCATTTCACCGCGTCCACGTCGTGCCGGCGCAGCCAGTCCGCGTACGCCTCCGGATCGACCGCGGTCTCCCTGCCGAGCAGGTGCAGCGCCGCGCCCGTGGTCAGCGCGCCGAAGACGTTCAGGAGGCCGAGGTCGGCGGCGATCGTCGAGACGAGCGCGTACGAGCGGGGCGTCGTGCCGTCCCGTCCGATCCGGGAAAGTACCGCGTCGAGATAGGCGGCCACCTGGCGATGCTCGACCGCCACCCCCTTGGGCGTACCGGTCGAGCCGGAGGTGAAGATCACATAGGCGAGGTCGTCCGGCCGGGCCGCGCCGTGGTCGCCGTGGTCGCCGCTGTCGCTGCCGTCGCCGTCGTCGCCCCTGTTGTCGCGGCTCGCGTCGTTCGCGACCGGGTCGTGCGCGGATCCGTGCGCGGCGTCGCCGGGCGTGATCACGGTGACGCCGGCGGGCAGTCGGTCCGCGAGCTCGGGGGCGCAGACCGCGACGCGGACTCCGCCTGCGGACACGACGGCGGCGATCCGGTCGGCGGGCGCGGCGTCGTCGATCGGGACGTAGGCCGCCCCGGCCCTGAGCACGCCGAGGAGGGCCACGGGCAGGTCCCGGGTCCGTTCCATCAGGAGCGCCACCCGGTCGCCGCGCGCGACGCCGGCCGCCCGCAACCGGCCGGCGAGACCGCTCGCGCGCTCGTCCAGCTCCGCGTAGGTGAGCGTGCCGTCCGCCGCCACGACGGCCGTGGCCGAAGGGGTGCGGGCCGCCTGCGCGGTGATCCGCCCATGCAGAGTCGGTTCGCCGAGCACGGGCGGATCCGGTTCGGAGAGGGCGGGATCGGCGCCGGGTTCGAGCTCCAGCTCGCCCACGGGGCGCTCCGGATCCGCGACGAGCTGGGCGAGCAGGGCGCCGAACCAGCCCGCGAGGCGGGCCGCCGTGTCCGGCTCGTACAGGTCGGTGCGGTAGGTCAGGCTGCCGTGCAGGGCGGTGCCGTCGTCGAGGAAGGTCCACGCCTGGTCGAACTTCGCGGCGAAGGGCGGCACCTCGATCGTCTCGGCCGTCAGCCCGGGGAAGCCGGTGACCTCCGCGGGAGCGTCGTAGACGTTGAGCAGCACGTCGAACAGCGGCGCCGCCGTACCGGACCGGTGCGGGCGCACCCGCTCCACCACGCGGTCGAACGGCACGTCGGCGTGGCCGAAGACGTCGAGAGCACGGGCGCGGGCCCGCCCGACCAGGTCCCTGCCGCTGAGGTCGCCGTCGACCCGGTCGCGGATGACCAGGGTCTCGACCAGGCAGCCGACCATGGACTCGGTGTCCTGATGCCGGCGGCCCGACTCCGGCACGCCCACCGTCACGTCGGAGGTGACGCCGGAGGCGCCGGACACGCGTGCCAGTGTCGCCTGGAGCGCCGCCAGGAGCACCATGAACACCGTCGCTCCGCTCTCCGCGGCCAGCGCGCGCAATCGCGCGGCGGTCTCGGGGGCGACGGCGACGTCCGCCACCCCGGCGTGCCACCCCGGCGACGTCGTGGACCCCCCGGCTTCCGAGGTTCCGGCGACCGCCGTACGGTCCGGTGGCAGGCCGGGCACCGGTTCCAGCCCGGCGAGGTAGTCCTCCCACCAATCGAGCGTCCGCTCCGTCTGCGGGGACTCGGCCCGGGCGTTCGACCACGCGGCCACGTCGGGGTAACCCAGCGACGGCGGGTCGAGCGCGGGCCCGGTCCCGGCGCGGAAGCGGTACAGCGCGGCGAGGTCGTCGAGCAGCAGCGGCTGCGCCCACGCGTCGATCGCGATGTGGTGCATGAGCAGGACCAGCACGTGCTCGCGGGGACCGGTGGCGAGGATCGCCGCCCGCAGCGGACGCTCCTCCGCCAGCCGGAACGGCACACGCGCCAGCTCCGCGAGCCGCTCCTCCAGCGCCTCCGGGGCGACGTCCTCCACCGCGACGGCGATCCCGTCCGCGTCACCCGTGACCGCGTACGGCTCGCCGTCGCGGACCTCCACCGTCGAGCGCAGCACCTCGTGCCGCTCCACGACGTCCACCACGGCCCGGCGCAGCGCGTCCACGTCCAGCTCGCCGCGCAGCCGCAGCACGAGCGGCACGTTGTAGGCCGGGCTGTCCCGGTCCACCTCGGACGCGAGCCACATCCGCCGCTGCACGGGCGACAGCCGCCACGGCCCGCCGTCCGTACGGCGCGGGATGCCCGCCGACGCCGTCTGGCGTGCCCGCGCGATGCGCTGGTCGAGCAGGGCGCGCAGCCGGTCATCTCCGGAGACGACGGTCATGAGCGGGCCTCCTGTCCGGCCATCTCGGCGATGACCAGTCGTTCCACTTCGGTGGCGTAGTCGGCGAGTACGGGATGGTCGAACAGGAGGCGTACGGCCAGGTCGCAGGCGAGCGCCTCACGCAGCCGGACGGTCACGCGGGTGGCCAGCAGCGACGTGCCGCCGAGCGCGAAGAAGTCGTCGCGGGCCCCGACGAGGGGAGCACGCAGCACCTCCTGCCAGATCTCGGCGGTGAACTCCTGCATCGGGCCTTCCGGCGGCGTGTGGGGCGCGGCCGCCACCTCGACGTCCTCCAGGGCGCGGCGGTCGAGCTTGCCGCTGACGGTGCGGGGGAGCGTGGCGTGCGCGGCCCATCGGCGGGGCACCATGTAGCCGGGGAGCCGGTCCCTGGCGTAGTCCTCCAGTTCGGAGGTCCGTTGCTCGCCGCGCCAGACGACGTGCCCGACGAGGTGGGCGTCGGGGCCGCTCGTGGCGACGACCGCGAGATCGGTGACGGCGGGGTGGGCGCGCAGCACCGCGTCGATCTCGCCCGGCTCGACGCGGTAGCCGCGTACCTTCACCTGCTCGTCCCTGCGGCCGACGAAGTCGAGCACCAGTCCGCCCGCGCCGTCCGGGATCCAGCGCACGATGTCCCCGGACCGGTAGCGCCGCGCCGGGGCGGTCGCGGGGTCGGCGCCGAACGCGGGGTCGGGGACGAACGCGGCGGCGGACAGCTCGGGACGCCCGCGATACCCGCGGGCGACGCCGGGACCGCCCAGCCACAGCTCGCCGGGCACCCCGGGAGGCAGCAGCCGGCCGAGCGGATCGACGACGTAGAGGCGCTCGCCGGGGAGCGGGTGCCCGATGGGCACGCTCTCCCCGACCGGCCCGGTCACCGGATGGACGGTGGAGGCCACGGTCACCTCGGCCGGGCCGTACGCGTTCCAGAGCTTCCCGGCCCGCGCCTGGAGCTCCCGCGCCAGCGTGGGATCGAACGGCTCGCCGCCGACCATGAGCCGCATCTCGGGACGGCCCCGCCAGCCCGCCTCCACCATGAGCCGCATCCGGCTCGGCGTGGTGAGCACGAGGGTGACCCCGGCCGAGTCGCACAGCTCGGCGAGGGCACGGCCGTCGAAGGCCGTCGCGGTGTCGGCCATGACCACGCGGCCTCCCGCCGTGAGCGTGGCCCACAAATCGAACGCGGAGACGTCGAACACCATCGGAGCCACCGCGAGCACGGCGTCGTCCCCGGTCAGCCCCGGATCGGCCTGGATGGAGACGACGAACGCGGCCAGCGCGCGATGGGGGATCTCGATGCCCTTGGGCCGTCCGGTCGAGCCCGACGTGAAGATCACGTAGGCGAGTCCCCCGGGGTCGGCCTCCGGGATCTCGCCGCGGGGCACCGCCATCAGCGCCTCCGCGTCGAGGACCGTCACGCCGCCGATCGGCGCGACCGCGGCGTGCGCCTCCTCGCCGAGGGCGAGCACCCGCCGTACGCCGCCGTCCTCGGCGATCGCCGCCAGCCGCATGGCCGGCAGGTCGGGGTCCATCGGCACGTACGCGCCGCCCGCCCGCAGCACGCCGAGCAGGACCGCGGGCAGGTGGTGATCGCGGGGCAGGCTCACACCGACCGGCTCCTCCGCGGTGACGCCCGCGGCGACGAGTCCGGTCGCGACCCTGGCGGAGATCTCCTCCAGCTCACCGTAGGTCAGCCGGGTTCCGGCCGCCTCGATCGCGATCCGGCGCCGATCCTGCGTGATGATCGCGTCCACGATGGTGGCGGGCGGGTCGATCTCCGCTCCGGTGCCCGCCGCGAGCAGGGCCGTACGCTCCTCCTCCGAGACGAGGCGCAGCGCGGAGACCGGCGTGCGCGGGTCGTCCAGGCCGCGTTCGAGCGCGTGGAGCAGCGCGTCGGCGACCCGTTCCGCGTCGGCCGCGCCGAAGCGCGAGGCGGCGTACTCGACCAGCAGCTCCGGCCCGTCGGCACCGGTGTTCACCAGGACCGTCAGCTCCGCCACCGCGCCGCCGCAGTCCAGCTCGCCGACCAGCTCGACCCGGACCGGCCCCGCCTCCAGTACGGCGGGCACGTCCTCGGGTTGCACCGACAGCACGATCGGCGCGGGGCCGGACCCGGGAGGGCGGGGCACCGCGCCGGAGACCGCCGACCCGACCTGCTCCTGGTGGGCGAGCGCCCCGGTGATCGCCGCGCCCGCCGCACCCACCAGGTCCCCGAACGCCGGATCGTCGCCGAAGCGTACGGGGACAGGGAGCACGCCGAGCAGCGGCCCCACGACCCGGTCCAGGCCGGGCCGGTCGCGTTCGGCGGCGGCCAGGCCGATCATCGTCTCGGCACGCCCGGTCAGGCCGCCGATCACGGTGGCGAGCGCGGCCAGGTGGACCGCCGCGGGGGTGACGCCGTGGCGTGCGGCGACCCTTCTGATCCCCGTTTCGAGCGCGGGACCGATCGGCCGCCTGAGCCGGCGTCCCGTGTGCGTCGCCGCCCGCTCCGCGCCCAGGAGGTCGTACGGCACGGCGGCGTCGGCGAGCGCCTCCCGCCAGTGGGCCGTCTCGCGGGGAAGCGCCGCCTCCCGGCGCTCCTCCTCGCGCACCGCCACGTCCCCGAGCTGGAGGGCCGGGTCGGGGACCGGCAACCTGGCCAGCCCGGCCGCGAGCTCGTCGATCAGGATCCGGGTCGACCAGCCGTCGAACACGAGGTGATCCGTGACGACGATCAGCTCGGCCGCCGCCGTACCCGTCCAGGCGAGAACCGCGCGCAGCAGCGGCACGTCCGAGGCCGGGTCGAACGGCGTCGCGGCCAGGTCGGCGAGGCGCAGGATCTCGGCCTCGCGGGCCTCCGGTGCCAGGTCGCGCAGGTCGTGCTCGGCCACGCGTACGGGTGCGGGGGCGCGGACGCGGGCGACCGGCTCACCGTCGTGGTGCTCGATGACGGAGCGCAGCGGTTCGTGGCGGCTCACGATGCCGTCGAGAGCGGCTCGGAACGGCCCCGCGGTCGCGGCGCCGCGCACGCGGAGCCGTAGGGCGATCGTCGTGGCCCGCGTTCCCGGCTCGATCTGCCGCAGTGCCCAGAACTGGCGTTGCATGTCGGTGAGCGGATAGCGGTCGCGCCCGGCGTGCCGGACGAGGGGAGCGCGCCCGCCGGATCCGGCGCGTACGCGCCCGGCCAGCGCCGCCACGGTGGGGTCGGCGAGGAACTCGTGCAGTGGCACCTCGGTCCCGAGTTCCGCGCCCGCCCGCGCCACGACGCGGGCCGCCGCGAGGGAGTGCCCGCCGAGATCGGGGAATCGGTCCTCCACGCCCACCTGCGCGGCGTCGATTCCCAGCACGCCGGCGACGATCCCGGCGAGCCGCCGTTCGAGGTCGTCGCGGGGCGCCGTCGTCGCCTCGCGCGCGGCGGCCCGTACGGCGCCGAGGGCCTGGCGGTCGATCTTGCCGTTCGGGTTCAGCGGGAGCCTGTCGAGGAGGGCGAGGCGGTCCGGAACCATGTAGCCGGGCAGGCGCCCGCGCAGATAGTCCAGCAGTTCCCGCTCGGCCGCGTCGCCGGTCTGGTCGCCGGTCTGGTCGCCGGTCTGGACGCTGGTCTGGACGCTGGTCTGGACGTATCCCGCGAGCCGCCGGGTGCCGTCCGCGTCGGGCAACGCCAGCACGGCGGCGGCCGTCACGCGGGTATGGGCGGCGAGGGTCCGTTCGATCTCGCCGAGCTCCACCCGGTGGCCGCGGATCTTCACCTGGTCGTCGGCCCGCCCGGCGAAGTGGTAGACGCCGCCGTCGAATCTGACCAGGTCGCCGGTCCGGTAGATCCGCCCGGCACCGGGGCGTTCGATGAACCGGTCCTCGCCGGGGCGGCCCCCGGAGGGACGGCCGAGGTAGCCGCGCGCCACCACGGGGCCGCTCACCCACAGCTCGCCGACCTCGCCTTCGGCGACCTCGGCGCCGTCGGCGTCCCTGACGCTCACCACGGCGCCGGCGATGGGCGACCCGATCGGCGGGACGCCGGTCGCCCCGCGCGGGACCTCGTGGGCGAGGCACTGGATGGTGCACTCGGTCGGCCCGTAGAGGTTGAAGACCCGCTCGACCTGCGGGTTCCGGTAGATCGCGGCGATCAGCTCAGCCGACGCCGCCTCCGCCCCCGAGTGCACCAGGCGCGTACGCGGCGGCAACGGGCCCGTGCGCAGCAACGCGGCCAGCACGGAGGGCGGCCCGCCGAGGACCGTCACCTCGTCGCGCGCCGGCAGGCCCGGCAGGGCGAGCAGGTTGTCCGCCAGGATCACCGTGCCGCCCACCAGTAGCGGCGCGAAGATCTCCATCACGGAGGGGTCGAAGGAGATCGACGCGGCTGCCAGCGTGCCGGCCAGCGTTTCGGGCGTCCACGTCTCGGTGATCCAGGTGAGCTGGTTCATCGCGCCGCGGTGCTCGACGGCCACGCCCTTGGGCCGGCCGGTCGATCCGGACGTGTAGATGACATACGCCAGGTCGTCGGGCGACACCGCCGTGCCCGGATCCGTATCCGGGACCGCCGCGTCGTCGGCTCCGGCGAGGATCACGCGCGCTTCCAGCAGGTGGGCGAGTCCCGGAAGTGTGATCATCGACTTCAGGCCGCTGTCGGCGGCGACGAGCCGGAGCCGGTCCGGGGGATAGGCCGGGTCCAGCGGCACGTAGGCCGCTCCCGCCTTGAGAACACCGAGCAACGCGGGGATCAGATGTTCGCCCCGGTCGAGGAGCACCCCCACGGGTTCCTCTCGGGCGACGCCGTTCCTGAGGAGCGCGTGCGCGATCCGGTTCGCGCGCCGATCCATCTCCTTGTAGGAGACTCGCAGGTCACCGGCCACGTAGGCGATCGCGTCGGGTGTCCGCTCCGCCTGGGCCGTCACCGCTACATGAATGGTCACGGCCGCTGACACTAGACAGCAATGATCATTTATCCAATGATATGTCACATATCTGGTGCCAAAACGGTATAAAACTGCCTCACGCGCATTATTGCGGCCAGCGTGATATCGGCGAGGCCCCGCACCGATCCGGTACGGGGCCTCGACGGCGGCGCTCTCGCGGGCTCAGGTCAGGGCGGACACCACCCGGGCGCGGTGGGCGGCGGGGGAGCCCCACGCCGCGTAGAGGGCACGGGCCTTCCTGATCCACAGGCTCGGGTCGTACTCGTCGGTGTAGCCGATCGCCCCGTGCACCTGCAGGGCGATCTTCGCCGCCGCGTACGCGGCCTCCGACGCCGCGACCTTCGCGGCGGACACGTCACGCGCGAAGTCGGGCGAGCCGTACGCGAGGGCCGCGCCGTGGACCAGCGGGCGGGCGTACTCCAGGCCGACGAGGGCGTCGGCCAGGTGGTGCTTGACCGCCTGGAACTCGCCGATCGGCCGGCCGAACTGCCGCCGCGCCGTGGCGTACTCCACCGAGACGTCCAGCAGCGCGCGACCCACGCCGACGAGCTGCGCGGCGCAGGCGAGCGCGCCCATGTCGTACGCCGCCTCGCCCGCCGCGCGCACGGCGGGCCCGGACGCGAGCACGTCGCCCCCGGTGACCGAGAACAGCCGCCGGGCCGGATCGAGGGAGGCGCGCGCCTCGCCGGGCACGCCCGCGCGCAGCTCGTCGCCGTCCACCACCAGGACGACGTCGGCCGCGTCCGCGTCCAGCGCGTACGGCATGGCGGGGGGCAGCGCGAGCGACGCGACGGTCGTCCCCTCGGCGATCCCGGCCGACCAGGCGCCGAACTCCGTGCCCGATCCCGTGCCCGATCCCGTGCCCGGCCCGCCGCCCGGCCCGTCCTGAAGGTGGCCGAGCAGCGCGGCGACGGCGACCGTCTCGGCGAACGGCCCGGGTACGGCGTGCCGTCCCAGCTCGTGGAACGCGGTCACCAGCTCGACGGGGAGCGGTCCCGCGCCACCCGCCGACTCGGGCACGGCGATCGCGAGGACCCCGGCGTCGGCGAGCGAGCGCCACAGGGCGCGGCCCGAGTCACGCGTTCCGGCCGACCAGTCGCGGATCACGGCCGGCGTGCCCGCCTCGGCCAGGAGCTTGTGCAGGGTGTCGCCGAACAGCCGCTGCTCGGCGTCGAGGATGAACTTCACGGCTGCCTTCCGAACATCGTCGCAAACATCGTCGCAGTGTCACGGTCGCGTGCCATCGGTCACCGTCCCGCTCTGGGCAGGCCGAGCACACGCTCGGCGATGACGTTGCGCTGGATCTCGTTCGTCCCGGCGTAGATCGGGCCGGCGAGGGCGAAGACGTAGCCCTCCAGCCACTCGCCGTCGAGCTCTCCGTCCGGGCCGAGCAGGTCGAGGGCCGTCTCGTGCAGCGCCACGTCGAGCTCCGACCAGAAGATCTTGTTGATGCTGGACTCGGCGCCGACGTCCTCGGTCCGCGAGATGGTCTCGAACCCCTTCAAGCGGTACGCGCGTGACTTGATCCAGGCGTCGGCCACCCGGTCGCGCAGCGCCGTGTCGGCGGGGTCCGCGTGCTCCTTCCAGAGGTCGACCAGGCGGTCGGCGGCGGCGAGGAACCGGCCGGGGCTGCGCAGCGTGAGCCCGCGCTCGTTGCCGGTGGTGCTCATCGCGACCCGCCAGCCCTCGCCCGGCGTGCCGATCACATCCCGGTCGGGCACGAAGACGTCGTCGAAGAAGAGCTCGGCGAACGCCGGCTTTCCGTCGATGCGGCCGATCGGGCGCCGGGTGACGCCCTTCGCGTCCAGGGGGAACATCAGGTAGGTCAGGCCGCGGTGCCGCTCGGCCTCGGGACCTGCGCGGAACGGGCCGAAGCCCCAGTCGGCGAAGGCCGCGCGGGAGCTCCACGTCTTCTGGCCGTTCAGCAGCCAGCCGCCGTCGACCCGGGTCGCGGTGGCGCGCAGGGAGGCCAGGTCGCTGCCCGCTCCCGGCTCCGACCACGCCTGGGCCCAGATGACCTCGCCCGAGGCCATCGACGGCAGGACCCGGTCGAGCTGCTCGGGCGTGCCGTGGTTGAACAACGTCGGGGCGAGGAGGTTGATGCCGTTCTGGCTGACCCGTCCCGGGGCGCCGGCGGCGTAGTACTCCTCCTCGAAGATCAGCCACTCCAGCGGGCTCGCGTCCCGCCCGCCGTACCGCGCGGGCCAGGACACGACGGACAGCCGCGCCTCGTGGAGCTCGTGCTCCCAGGCGCGGTGCGCGGCGAAGCCCTCCTCGACCTCCAGGGAGGGCAGGGGAGTGGCGGGGACGTGGGCACGCAGCCAGTCCCGGACCTCGGCCCGGAACGGTTCCACCGACGACAGGTCAAGATCCATCAGCGGCCGCCTTCATGCTCTTGGGGTCCATCCCGGCCAGGGAGTCGGCCGAGGTCTCCGCGTTGTGCGCGTGCGCGAGGTGGTGGAGGCCGAACACCGAGTCCATCCCGGCGTGCATGCCCTGGAGGTCCTCGGCCTGGTTCACGGCCTTCTTCGTCAGCGCGAGCCCGAGGCGCGGCATGGCGGCGATCTTCTCCGCCAGCGCGAAGGTCTCGGTCTCCAGCTCGTCGCGGGCGACGACCCGGTTGACCATGCCCACCTCGTACGCGCGCCGGGCGGGCATCCGGTCGCCGGTGTAGAGGAACTCCTTGGCGATCCGCGGCGGCATCATCCACGGGTGGGCGAAGTACTCCACGCCCGGAATGCCCATGCGCACCACCGGGTCGGCGAAGAACGCGTCGTCGGAGGCGACGATCAGGTCGCACACCCAGGCGAGCATGAGCCCGCCCGCGATGCAGGCGCCCTGCACCATCGCGATCGTCGGCTTGGGGATCTCGCGCCAGCGGCGGCACATGCCGAGGTACACCTCGGACTCGCGGGCGAAGCGGCTCTCGGCGCCCTCCTTGCCCACGTGGTCCCACCACAGGACCGCCTTGCGCTCGAAGGAGACGTGCGCGTCCCTTTCCGGCGTGCCGATGTCGTGCCCGGCGGAGAAGTGCCTGCCCTCGCCGGCCAGCACGATCACCTTGACCTCGTCGTCGGCGACGGCCCGGTAGAAGGCCTCGTCCAGGGCATAGGTCATCGCGGAGTTCTGCGCGTTGCGGTACTCCGGGCGGTTCATGGTGACCACCGCCACCGGCCCGCGCCGCTCGTAGCGCACTACGGTCATCGGGGACCCCTCATTCTTTCTAACAATTGTTTGGTAGAGTAAACCATGTGAAGCTCAGTGAGGAGGGCCGGGGATGAAGCCGTCCTATGTTCCGGGTCACGGTCTGCTGCGTGACCGCGTGGCGGTGGTGACCGCCGCGGCCGGCACCGGCATCGGCGGCGCCTGCGCCCGCCGCATGCTGGAGGAGGGCGCCCGCGTGGTCATCAGCGACGCCCACGAGCGGCGGCTGTCGGAAAGCCTCGCCGCCCTGGAGAAGGAGTTCGATCCCGCCTCGGTGACCGCGGTGCCCTGCGATGTGACCTCGGAGGAGCAGGTGCAGCACCTGTTCTCGGCCGCGGAGGAGCGCTTCGGCCCGGTCGACGTGGTGATCAACAACGCCGGTCTCGGCGGTACGGCGAAGCTCGTCGAGATGACCGACGAGCAGTGGAGCCGGGTGCTCGACGTGACGCTGAACGGCACCATGCGGTGCACTCGCGCCGCGCTGACCCGCATGCAGCCGCGCGGCCGCGGCGTGATCGTGAACAACGCCTCGGTGATCGGCTGGCGGGCGCAGGAGGGCCAGGCGCACTACGCGGCGGCCAAGGCCGGGGTCATGGCGCTGACGCGGTGCGCGGCGATCGAGGCCGCGCCGTACGGCGTGCGGATCAACGCCGTGGCGCCCTCGCTGGCCATGCACCCCTTCCTGGCCAAGGTGACCACGGAGGAGCTGCTGGACGAGCTCACCAGGAAGGAGGCGCTCGGCCGGTACGCCGAGCCGTGGGAGGTCGCCAACGTGATGGTCTTCCTCGCCAGCGACTACTCCTCGTACATGACCGGAGAGGTCGTCTCCGTGTCCAGCCAGCACCCCTGAAAGGGTCACTCGTCCCATGAGTCCACGTCGCCGAGACTCCGCGAGCACCGCGGCAGCGCGGGCCGAGCGGCGGGCCGAGCTGCTCGCGGCGGCGGCCGAGGTCTTCGCCTCGCGGGGATACGCCGTCACCACGGTCCGTGAGGTGGCCGACGCGGCGGGTATTCTCGGCGGCAGCCTCTACTACCACTTCGACTCCAAGGAGTCGATGGCCGACGAGATCCTCTCGGCCTTCCTCACCGACATGTGGGCGGCCTACGAGGAGGTGCTCGACGCGGGTCTCGGCGCGCGCGAGACCTTCCGGGCGCTGATCGGTGCGTCGTTCCAGACGATCGACCACCATCGCCCCGCAGTTGTGATTTATCAGAACGAATCAAAACATCTGACGACAAATCCGCGTTTCTCGTACCTGCTGGACAGCCAGCAGCGGTTCAGGGAGGTGTGGTTGTCGGTGCTGGACCGGGGCGTCCTGGACGGCGAGCTCCGCGCCGACCTCGACACCGGCCTCATCTACCGGTTCATCCGCGACACCGTCTGGGTGGCCGCGAGCTGGTACCGGAACGACGGCCCCCTGTCCGCGGACGAGATCGCCAGGCAGTACCTCGCGATGGTCCTGGAAGGGATCCTTCAACCTAAGGAGTTCTGATGGCGGAGGCATACATCGTCGAAGCGGTGCGCACCCCCGTGGGCAAGCGGAACGGCGGCCTGTCCGGCGTGCACCCGGCCGACCTGGGCGCGCACGCGCTGAACGCGCTGATGGCCCGCTCCGGCGTGGACCCGTCGGCAGTGGAGGACGTGGTCTTCGGCTGCCTCGACACGGTCGGACCGCAGGCCGGCGACATCGCGCGCACCTGCTGGCTCGCCGCCGGGCTGCCCGAGGAGGTCCCCGGCGTCACCGTCGACCGGCAGTGCGGCTCGTCCCAGCAGGCGCTGCACTTCGCCGCGCAGGCCGTCATGTCCGGCACCTCCGACCTCGTGGTCGCGGGCGGCGTGCAGAACATGTCGCAGATCCCGATCGCCTTCGCCTCGCGCGGCGCCGCCGACTCGCTCGGCCTCACCGAGGGCCCGTACGTCGGCTCGCGCGGCTGGCAGGCCAGGTACGGCAAGCAGGACGTGTCGCAGTTCCGCGGCGCCGAGATGATCGCCAGGGACTGGGACATCTCGCGTGAGGACATGGAGGCGTTCGCCTTCCAGTCGCACCAGCGCGCGATCAGGGCCATCGACGAGGGACGTTTCGCCAAGGAGATCGAGCCCATCGAGGGCGTCGAGCACGACGAGGGCCCGCGCCGCGACACCACGCTCGAGAAGATGGCGGGGCTGAAGACCCTGGAGGACGGCGGCCGGCTGACCGCCGCGGTGGCCTCGCAGATCTCCGACGGCGCCGCCGCCCTCCTCATCGCCTCCGAGGAGGCCGTGCGGACACACGGCCTGCGCCCCCGCGCCCGCATCCACCACCTGTCCGCGCGCGGTGAGGACCCCATCCGCATGCTGTCCGCGCCGATCCCCGCCACGGCGTACGCGCTGAAGAAGACCGGCATGCAGATCGGCGACATGGACCTGGTCGAGATCAACGAGGCGTTCGCCTCGGTCGTGCTGGCCTGGCTGAAGGAGACCGGCGCCGACCCCGAGCGCGTCAACCCCAACGGCGGCGCGATCGCTCTCGGCCACCCCCTCGGCGCCACCGGGGCCCGGCTCATGATCACGCTGCTGCACGAGCTGGAGCGCACCGGCGGCCGCTACGGCATGCAGACCATGTGCGAGGGCGGCGGCCAGGCGAACGTCACCATCATCGAGCGCCTCTGATCCCACGTCTCGGACCGGCCGCCGTATCCCGCCCGCTATCGGGCCGACGACGGTGGCCGGTAGAGGTACCACCGCTGGGTGCCCGTCGTGATGAGGGGCACCCGCCGCCACGCCGCCAGGAACCCGGCCGGCGTGTCCTTCCTGTTGCTGATGACGCCGACCCACTCCTTGCGGACCAGCGCGGCGTCGATCTGCCGGGGAAGCTCGTACCCGCCGTAGTTCGTGGTGATCCCCCTCATGCCGCAGCCGGTCAGGTATCCCACCTGGATGGCCGCGTGGCCGTACAGGAAGCAGGGCGTCGTGATGCCGAGACCACGCAGGGCCTCGGCGGCGAGGCGGTCGGGCTCGCGCGCGGCGCCCTCGGTCTCGGCCCGCTCGAGCAGCGTGCCGCCCTGGAGCACGAAGAACGCGGCCATCGCGACCGCGACCAGCACGCGGCCGATCCGCACCCGGGCGACCGAGGCCAGACCGCAGGCCACGGGCAGCGACAGCAGCGCGTAGACCGGCAGGAGGAAGCGCGGCGCGGCGTACCCGATCGTGAAGATGTACGACAGGGCGAGCGCGGTCCCCGAGGCGGTGGCGATGAGCAGAGGCCGCCGCCGCGCGGGCTTGCGTATGGCCCACAGGCCGACCGCCGTGAGGACCGGGATCGCGGCGAACCAGGCGACGTGCGCCAGCGGGAAGTCACCACAGGGGTGACCGAACCTGCACAGGACGGGACCGTCCAGAGCGCGGAGATGCTCGCCCAGGCTGAAGTGGAGCCCGGCCTCGTTCTTCGCGCCGGCGGCGGCGAGCCGCGCGAACGGGCCGTGGTAGCTCAGCGCCGCCTCGACGAGCCACTCGCCCCAGCCGACCGCGAGCCCCGCGACGACGGCGACGGCCGCGCGGAAGCGCCTGGTCACCAGGCCGTACGCCACGAGGGGGAGCGCCAGCCACGACGCGTCCGTCGGGCGGACCAGCGACGCGAGGGCGAAGGCGAGCGCGACGCCCACGAGGGCACCCTTGCGCTTGGCCATGCAGAAGAGGCCGGCACCGCCGACCGCGCAGAAGGCGACCCAGACGTTCGGCATCGCCTCGCCGCCGTAGAACAGCGCCGTCCACAACCCGGCGAACAGGGCCGCGGCGGCGGGTACGGCGGCCCCTGGGCGCAGCCGCACCCAGGGGAGGTAGGCGAGGAACAGCCCGAGACCCGACAGCAGGCTGAGATAGACGCGGATGACGATGACGGAGGAGGTGAACATCGTCACCGGCGCGACCAGCAGGGGGACGCCCCGGGCGCGCGGCGCGCTGAACCAGGCCGGGGGAATGCCCGGGGTGACCTGGCTGACGTAGATGCTCTCGTCCCAGCCCAGTCCCACCCTGACCGTCACCAGGAGCTGGATCGTCGAGTAGCAGACGGCCACCGCGGCGAGCGCCAGGTGCCAACGGCGTGAGGCCATCCACGCCCTGGCGCCCTTCCGGGAGGACCGGCCCGGCGCTCGCGAGGAGGCGCCACCCCGTGTGGCGGTCTCCGTAAGCTGATTCATCGTATTTCTCCCCGTCACAACCGGCGCAGGTGTCTCACCTGGCTCGGCGGAATCGTCTGCGCCAGATTAGTTAGCGCTTATTCAGCGATCGGCGAGCATCGGGTAAAGGCAGGTTTAACTCCGCTCCTGCCGGTTACGAACGGGATTTTCCGGTCGCGGGCCCGCTCACCCACCAGATGTTCGCCCGACCGCCGCGTTCCGCGAAAACCCCTGGTCCCGGTCGCTGCGAATCACGCCGCTCGGGAAAGCGGGCGACCCGGCGGTTTGCGTAATGACGGGGATGCCTTGGAAAAGGCTATAAATCCGGATATATAGCTCGGTGTGCGGGGCCATCGCCTTCCGGGTATCCACACGCCGATCCCGGAAATCGAGTCCGCTCGAATTCCCGGACCGGCCATCCCTTGCCGAGCAGCCAGGAACGGTGATCCGGAGTGAGCGGTTTCGAGCCGAGGAACCTTCTGAGCCCCTGCCTGCTGCTGCTCCTCGGCGAGCGTCCGGACCACGGCTACGAACTCGTCCAGCGGCTGCGTCCCCTCGGCATCACCGATGGCGACACGAGCACCGTCTACCGGACTCTGCGCTCGCTGGAACATCACGGATGCCTGTGCTCCGACTGGGTGCCCTCCGGCGCGGGCCCGGCGCGACGCATCTACCGGCTCACCGCCAAGGGGCGGGCGGAGCTGCTGAGCTGGCTGGGCACGCTGGAGGAGACGCGCAGGAGGCTCGACTACTACATGCGCAGGCTGGCGCCGCTCTTCGACAACCGCCGCCCGCACGAGGCCGGCGACGTGGAACGGTGACAGCGGAGGGGTGACACCCGGCTCCGCTACATCCGCTTCATCTTGATGTAGCGGCGGATGTCCGGCCACTGCATGACGACCAGCGTGACCATGACACAGGTCAGGACCACCGCGGTCACCTTGAGCTTCCTCATCGCCGCACGCTCCGTTCCCCCGGGTACTCTCCCGGGCGCTCGTCAGGACCCGGCCCGCCGCTCTCCGCGATCAGGTCCGCGACCACCGACACGACCATGCGCGCGGCCTCGCCGGCCGCCGCGCGTACCGGGGGGCTGAGCTCGACCAGAACGTCCTCGTCGGGCGTGCCCCGCAGTACGGACGTCGGCTCACAGCACAGGACGAGCACACGCGGAGGGATCCGGCCGAGCTCGCGGGCGAGGCGCAGGACCTGCACCGGGTCCATGCCGTGGGTCTCCACCGGGACGCCTCCCTCGTCCGAGAGCCGCGGCTCCAGCAGCGTCAGCGTCCCGGGAGCCTCACCGCGCGGCGCGGCGTCCACGAAGAGCACGGCGGCGTAGTCCCGTTGCAGCGCGTAGGCCAGGTCCATGCCGCGGATCCCGAAGTCCACGACGTCCACGCCCGCCGGCACCTCGACCTGGTCCAGGCGGCGGACGACCTCGACTCCGAAGCCGTCGTCGCCGAGGAAGATGTTGCCGATCCCGGCGACGAGGACGCGCACCGGCCGCTCCGCGCCGGGATCGGGGGCCAGCGGTTCGACCTCCTCCGGCGAGTAGAAGAACCGGTGACCGGGCAGCCGCGCCTCTCCGAGGTCGCGGCCGGGGTCGTCCTCCAGGGTGACCGCGAGGTGCGGCGTGCCATCCTCGTCCTGCTCGACCGCCTCGACGACGGCGACCCGCCCGTCGAGCGCGAGGTCGAAGATGTCCGCGCGGGACGAGCGCGGCCGCAGCCGCACCCGGCTGCCGGGGCCGACGGACACGCCGTCCACGACCACCGCGTCCGGTCCCCGCCCCTCCATGCGCGTCCAGAAGTCCATGTTCACGTTCCCGGCCCCTCCCCGGTCATCGGCCCCATGTCCGGCCGCATGTCCGGCCGCATGTCCGGCCGCACGTCGCGCAGGGTGCCGTGCAGCCGCATGAGCTGATCCGGCGTGAGCGAGGCGCAGCGGTCGAGGATCTCCCGCGCCCGGGGATCGCCGTCGCGGATCTCCCTGCGCTCCTCGTCGGTCAGCGACAGGACGCTCAGGGTCAGCAGCTGGTCGATCTCCGTGGAGTCGAAGAGGTCGCCGGGGCTCTCCGGCGCGATCTCCGGGTGGTCGTACAGGATGATCGGCGCCGACAACATCGTGTCCCGCGTTCCCTCCGGCCCCACGAGGACGGGCCAGACGCCGATGTTCCTGCATCCCTCCGCGACCGTCCGGAGCTCGGCCGGAGGATCCATGAGCGACACGAACCCGCCGTCGCCGTCGCCGTGGGCGCGCAGCACCGTGTGGCAGGACAGGAGCGTCCGTCTCATCGCCTCCTCGCGGTCGTCGCCCTCCCAGCCGCTGGTGTTGACCACCAGGACGGTGAGCCGGAACACCCCGGGCGCCGACCGCTCCGCGCGGATCTCCACCTCGCCGCGCACCTTCCTCCAGGTGCGGACGATCGCCCCGACCCGGCGTCCGGACGGATCCGACAGCCACTCCACCTCGCGGCCCGCGGGAACGTCGATCGGCACACGATGGGGATGCTCCACGAGGACCCCGAGGGGGAGGTCGCACACCGGCACCTCGCGCTCGGTCGCCTCCTCGCGCGGGAGATGCCGCAGGTCGCCGGCCATCAGCTCCGGCACCGGTTCCAACCGGGTCCCGTTCCCGTCCTCGCGCGGCCGGGCCGGGTCGTACGCTACCGCGTGCAGGAAGCGCACCTCGACGTCGACGGTGTCCTCGGGCGCCGCCTCGACCAGGCACTGCGTCTGGGCGTACCACGCGTCGCCCCCGGCCGTGCCGTACGCGCGGGGGTGGATCCCGCCGAGCGTCCAGCGGTGCCGGTTCTTCAGCGCCGACGGCCGGTAGGGCCACAGCAGGTAGCCCTCGTACAGCACCGCCTGGGCGATCCGCCGTACCGAGTCCTCCACCTGCTGCTTCACCTGCTGCTTCACCGGGTCCATGGCTCGGTCACCGCCCCTCGAGCAGGGCCGACATCACGTCGTCCCATCCGGTGAGCGTGTTGCCCACCCGGTAGGCGTACAGCCGGTCGAAGACCGCGCGGTCCAGGCGCAGCCAGGCGCTGCCGGGAAAGTAGTGGTCCATCAGGTCCTTCCAGACGCTCACCGGCATGGCGAACTCGGCCTCGGTGTCCCAGGGGATCCGCGCCGCCTGCAGCCGTCCCTCATCGAGATAGAAGATCGTGCCGCTGAAGTGGAACTCCAGCGGGACCTGCCCGTCCGGCAGGGCGTGGAAGTACTTGGCCGCCACCACCTCGAAGTCGTACGTGCAGGTCACCGGGATCTCGGTCACGCAGGTGCCGCCGTCGAACGCCGGGACCTGGGTCGTTGTCTGCGTCCACAGCAGGCTCCGCAGCGCGCGGCCCCAGCCCTCCTGTACGCCGAACAGCTCGGCGAGGCGTTCCCCCGCGACGGCGTCGTAGGAGCGGCGTGCCGCCGCGATGCGGATCTGCGTGTGCAGGGCGACGGAGCGGATCTCGGCGGGGCCCGCGCTGTCGAGCCGCGTCCGGAACAGCAGCGTCGGGAGGGCGGCGAACTCCGCCGCCTCCACGCCCTCGACCAGGATCCGCACCGTGGGCGGGCAGGCCGTCGTCGTCATCGGATGATCGCCTCCGCCTCAGGCCGGTGAGAGGTTCGGCATGCGCGGGTCGATGGCGTCGTGCGCGCGCGGATTGATGCCGGTGGACCTGGCGGCCGTCGAGCGCCCGTCCGGGAGGTGGCCCTTCTGGTGGGCGTAGTGCCCCTTCGTGTTGCCCTCCCTGACCCCCTTGAGGTGCGCGGTGGCGTCCGGCCGGATCATGGGGCGTCCCGTCCTGATCGGCTCGGCCGCCTTCCCTTTCCTGGTCTTCGTGCCGCCCTCCGCCTTGGTCTTCGTCATCTCCGGGCTCCTTCCGGTCGGTTCCCGTCGTGCGTGCCGCCGCCGGCGGCGTCCACGGACCTGGACCGCCGGCGCAGGTCGGCGAAGAAGCCGCCGATCTCGCGCCAGACGTCCGGCCCGCCGGCCAGGCCCTTCCAGTGCGTGCGGATCAGGCCCACCAGCGCGTAGCAGTCGTCGATCGGCACGAGCCAGTGGTCGCGCGCGTCGCCCGTCCGGTTGACCAGCAGTGCCTCCACGTCGGGGGCCAGACTGCCGAGCACCGGGTTGGCCGCCTCCAGCCGCGCCCAGGTCGGCCGGGCCAGCGGGGACTCGACGGGGCCTCCCGGGCTGGGATAGAGGAGCACGGCCCGCCGCGCCGTCGAGTTATGGAAGAAGAAGGCCATCTGGACGGGGATGTTCAGGCCGTCCCAGGCCGCGTCGTCCAGGGCGAAGCCGCGGAGGTGCCAACGCCGGTCGGGGACGGCGCGGTACCGCTGCCCGCTCTCCTCCGCCCGGTCGAACAGCGTCGCGCAGGGCCGGCAGGCGCAGCGGAGCTCGCGGCTGGACAGGTCGACCAGGTGCCGGTGACCGTCGGCGACAGGAACGGCGCACAGGTCGCACCGTTCCGAGAAGTCCCGCCCGGACTGATCCCGCCCGGACTGATCCCGCCCGGACCGGTCGGGCTCCGCCGGGGACGGGGCCACCGGCGCCTGGACGAGGTACCTGCGCAGGGCGCCCATCGTGAAACGTCGCTCCATGGTGCCCGCCTCACGACGTCCGGGCGCCGGTACGGCCCCGCAGCAGGCTGTCGGCGGGGATCACGGCCGGCGGCGGTGCGGCCTCCTCGACCTCGACCCGCGCGACCTCCGGCGCGGCGTCGCGGATCGCCTCCTCCAGCGTGGCGCGCATGGCCGGAGCCGAGGAGCGGCATCCGCCGCGCCCGCGCAGGCGGACCCGCGCCACACCGCCCTCGACGCCCACCAGCTCGGCGGTGGCTCCGCCGAGCTGCGGGGCGGCCCGCTCCACCGCCTCCCGGACGCGGGTCTCCGTGTCCGACGGGTGCAGGCCGTGCAGCAGGAGCAGGTGCGCGACCAGTTCGTCGGCCGCCAGCGTGTCGACCAGCGCGGTACCGCTCACGGTCGCGGCCGCCGCCATGATCCGGGACAGGCCCTCGCCGTACAACTCCAGGAGCGGCTGGAGGAGCTCCGTGACCGTGGCCCTGGCGTCCGGGTCGGTCATCGACTCGACCCGTTCCAGCAGGGCCTCCACGCGGTGCGCGCGGTCGGCCGCCTCGTCGTCGTTCAGCGGGGTGTGCGGTGACATCGTCCCCACCTCAGCCCGAGACGCTCGTGCCGAGTGTGGGGGAGTGCACCTTTCTGATCACCTGTCCGTCGCCGAGGTACATGTGCACGCCGCAGGGCAGGCAGGGGTCGAAGCTGCGCACCGTGCGCATGATGTCGATGCCCTTGAAGTTCTCCGGGCCGTTCTCCTCGAAGATGTGCATGCCCTGCACGGCGTCCTCGTACGGCCCCGGCGTCCCGTAGATGTCCCGGGGGCTGGCGTTCCACGGCGTCGGCGGATACGGGTGGTAGTTCGCGATCTTCCCGTCGCGGATCACCATGTGGTGCGACAGGACGCCGCGGACCGCCTCGTGGAAGCCGCAGCCGATCCCGTCCTCGGGGACGTCGAAGTCCGTGAAGACCTTCGTCCGCCCCGCCCTGACCTCGCCCAGCGCCTGCTCCACGAAGTGGACCGCCATCGCCGCCGCGTACGCGATGAAGTACACGCGGGCGCGGTCCCGTTCGATGGTGTTGGACCACTGCGGGATCTTCCACTCGAACTGCATCTCGGGCATCGCCGCGCTCTTGGGGAGGTTGATCTGCACGCTGTGGCCGGTCGCCTTCACCGTGCCCGTGTCGACGAGACCGGCGAGGGCGGTGGTCCAGAGCCTGGCGATGGGGCCGCCCCCGGTGTCCAGCGCGAGATAGTCGCCGCTGCGGGAGTCGTACCAGCGCGGGCTCATGACCCAGCTGTAGTTGCCGTTCTCCAGGTCGCGCTTCTGCGGCCGGGGGAGCGTCGTCTGGTTCCACGGGTGCCGCTGGTCGACCGGGTTGCCGAGCGGGTCGTGGGTGACGAACGTCTCCTCGCCCTCCCAGTCGTCGTAGTACGAGCTGCCCAGCAGGATGCGGATGCCGAGGTTGATGTCCACCAGGTTCGTCGTCAGGAGCTGGCCGTCCAGGACGATGCCGGGGGTCACGAACATCGACCGGCCCCAGTCGTTCATGGTGCGGTAGTCGTAGTCCACCACGTCGGGGTCCTGGAAGGCGCCCCAGCAGCCGAGCATGACGCGGCGCCGCCCGACCTCCTCGTAACCCGGCATGGCCTCGTAGAAGAAGTCGAAGATGTCGTCGTTCATCGGGACGGCCTTCTTGATGAAGTCCAGCGCCCGCAGCAGCCGCACCATGTAGTCGGTGAACACCTGGGGCGTCGCGACCGTCCCCACGCCTCCGGGATAGAGGGTGGACGGGTGCACGTGCCGCCCCTCCATCAGGCAGAACATCTCGCGGGTGAGCCGGCTCATCTGCAGCGCCTCGCGGTACGCCGCCCCGGTGAACGGGTTGAAGGCGCGCATGATGTCGGCGATCGTGCGGTAGCCGTGGATGTGGCCGCGCGGCGCCTCGGTCGTCTCCGCCCTGCGGAGCAGGCTGGGGTTCGTCTCCTTGACCATCTGCTCGCAGAAGTCGACGAACACCAGGTTGTCCTGGAAGATCGTGTGGTCGAACATGTACTCGGCGGCCTCGCCGAGGTTGACGATCATCTCCCCCAGCGGCGGGGTCTTGATGCCGTAGGCCATGTTCTGCGCGTAGACGGAACAGGTGGCGTGGTTGTCGCCGCAGATGCCGCAGATCCGGCTGGTGATGAAGTGCGAGTCGCGCGGGTCCTTGCCGCGCATGAACACGCTGTAGCCACGGAAGAGCGACGACGTGCTCTTGCACTCCACGACTTCCTTGTTGCTGAAGTCGATCTTCGTGTAGATGCCGAGGTTGCCGATGATCCTGGTGATCGGGTCCCAGGACATGTCGACCAGCGTCCGCTGGTCCTCCGGCGCCTTCTGCGATCGGATTGCCACCGTGTCGTTCCCCTCTACTACCGTTGCGGCCAGCGCGGGGCGTACCCGCTCGTGAGCTTCGGACGGTTGTGGCGCCAGCGGGGCTCCGCGTTGACCGTCGTGTTCGTGATCCCGCGCAGCCTGCGGATCATCCCGCCGTACACGCTGGACATGGCCGAGGACACGGTCCCGCCGGGCGGCTCGTCCATGAAGGGCATGAACTTGTCCGGGAAGCCCGGCATGGTGCAGCCGATGCAGATGCCGCCGACGTTGGGGCAGCCGCCGATCCCGTCCATCCAGCCGCGCTTGGGGACGTTGCAGTTGACCACCGGGCCCCAGCAGCCGAGCCGCACCTGGCACTTCGGCGAGTTGTAGTCCTTGGCGAAGTCGCCCTGCTCGTAGTAGCCGGCCCGGTCGCACCCCTCGTGCACCGTCTTGCCGAAGAGCCACGTCGGCCGGAGTTGCTCGTCGAGCGGGATCATGGGGGCCATCCCGGCGGCCTGGTAGAGCAGCCAGGTCAGGGTCTCCATGAAGTTGTCCGGCTGCACCGGGCAGCCGGGCACGTTGACGATGGGGAGCCCGCCGGCCGAGCGGAAGTCCTTGCCGAGATAGTCGGCGAGGCCCATGCATCCCGTCGGGTTCCCCGCCATGGCGTGGATGCCGCCGTACGTGGCGCAGGTGCCGGCCGCGACGACCGCCCACGCCCTCGGCGCGAGCCGGTCGATCCACTCGTTGACCGTGATGGGCTCGCCCGTCACGGGGTCGTTGCCCATGGACGTCCAGTAGCCCTCGCCGTTGATCTGCTCGTTGGGGATCGATCCCTCGACGACGAAGATGAACGGGCCGAGCTCGTCCCGTGCCGCCCGGTGGAAGGCCGCCATGAACTCGTCGCCCACCTGCTGGGCCAGGACCTTGTTGTGCAGGTGGACCTTGGGCAGGCCGGGGACGAGGCCGAGCACGACGTCCTCGATGCTCGGCAGCGTCGCGGCGGTCACCGAGACCGTGTCCCCGTCGCAGCTCATCCCCTCCGAGGTCCACAGAATGTGCACCTCGTCCAGAGCGGCTGCGGTGGTAACCCCTGGTGCGCTCATGGCCTACCCCCCTCCTGGCCACAGCGGGCGTCACGCCGTGTGCATCAACGTCTATCAACCTCCGGCGGGCTTGGTAAGTGCGCCGTGCACCTAGTGCGTACGGTCTGACCTGCGGTTACTTGGCGGGAGATGGTGGTCTCGATGCCGGCTGAGGGGTTTGCCGCGACCCGCCCGCCTCCGGAGCGTAGCGGATCAGTGAAAGCTAGATGAATATGTCATGACATAAGGACGTGCTATTGCTTTGTCGTTAAATCGTAGTTACGTTCTTGGTGCAACATCATCCCCCCGAAAGAGGAGGCGCGATGCGTCCCCTGTCCACCATCTCCCTGGCGGCTGCCGCGCTGCTGCTGGTCGGCGTGCAGCCGGCGTCGGCCGCGGGCCAGGGCGTCAAGACCGTATACCCCGAGCTGGAGACCCCGGCGCTGTTCGACGACGAGGCGGGCGGCAACTCCAACGCCGACGACCCGGCGATCTGGGTGCACCCGTCGAAGTCGTCGAAGAGCGTGGTGATCGGCACCGCGAAGGAGGGCGGCCTCTTCGTCTACAACCTGGACGGCGAGCAGCTCCAGCACTTCGCGGCCCCCGCCGCGCCGGGTCCCGACGACGAGCCGGGACGGTTCAACAACGTCGACGTCACCTATGGCTTCGGCGGGCGGGACCTCGCGGTCGTCTCCGACCGCGGCCGGGACCAGCTCAGGATCTACTCCATCTCGGGCGGGCAGCTCACCGACGTGACCGACCCGGCCGCGCCGTTCCTCTTCAACTCCACACAAGCCGAGGTGAACGAGGGTGGCACCGGGTACGGTCTGACCACGTACAAGAACTCCACCGGCACGTACGCGGTGGTCAGCCGGCGGCACAACACCGACGTCGGCCTGATCAAGCTGCTTCCGAAGCCGAACGGCAAGGTGGGCTACGAAGTCGTCAGGACGCTGGCCCTGCCCGCCACGTTCGCCCTGCCGAACGGCCAGACCTGGATCCCGTGCGACGAGCCGGGCCGGACACCCCAGGTCGAGGGCATGGTCGTGGACGACCAGACCGACACCCTCTACGCCGGCCAGGAGGACGTCGGCATCTGGAAGGTCTCGGCCGACCTGACCGGGACGCCGGTGCTCGTGGACAAGGTCAAGGAGTTCGGCGTGCCGGGGACGTACGACCCGGCCACCGAGGAGTGCACGCCCGGCACGGACCCCGGCTTCGGCGGCCAGCGCCTGACGGCCGACGTCGAGGGCCTCACGATCTACTACCGCGACAACGGCAAGGGCTACCTGCTGGCCTCCAGCCAGGGCGACAACACCTTCGCCGTCTACAAGAAGGAGGGCTCCAACGCCTACCTCGGCCAGTTCCGGATCAGCCCGCACAACGGGGTGGACGGTGTCGAGGTGAGCGACGGCTCGACCGTGCTCAACGTCCCGCTCGGTGATTTCGACGAGGGCCTGTTCATCGCGCACGACGGCGTCAACACGCCCGCCGAGGGTGACCGCGAGATCACGAACTTCAAGTTCGTCGGCTGGGGCGACATCGCGGACGAGCTCGACCTTGACGTGGACACCGACGGCTACGACCCCCGTGACTGACGGCACAACCGATAGCGGGTAGGGCCGAGACGAGGAAGACCCCCGGCGAATCGCCTCGCCGGGGGTCTTTCCTTTCACGGGATCAGCCGTGGTTGACGCGCCAGAAGTCGGAGATGGTCTGGCGGCTGCGCAGGTCGTCGACCAGCCTCGCGGGGTCGGTGTGGAAGAGCTGGTTCTGCCAGTCGTCCAGGCCCGTCGGGATGACGAGCGGCTTGACCGAGGCGTTGCCGGAGACGCCGCCCTCGCCGATCTCGTGCTTGACGCCCTCCTCGGTCATGATGAAGTGGACGAACAGCTTGGCCGCGTTGGGGTGCTTGGTCTTCGTGGCGATCGCGGCGAACTTGGGATAGCTGTTGCCGACGAACGGCGCCATCCCGGCGCAGGTCGCCTGGTTGTATCCCTTGTCGTCGTTGTTGCGGAACTTCGCGATCGACATGAAGCCGATCTTCTTGTCCGTGGTGTCGGGCGCGCCCACCGAACCCGAGATGTCCTCGTCGGAGCCGGTCAGCACGGGCTTGTTGACCGAGAGCCGCTTGACCCACTCGTAGGCCGCGGACTTCTCCTTGGTCTCCAGGGGCTTGCCGTACTTGGTCTGGTAGGCCTGCTCCAGCGCCTGGTTGCCGTGCGCGTCGAGCTGGGTGAAGAACGACAACACGGTGGGCTTGCCCAGCGGGTCCTGCATGACGAGCTTGCCGGCCCACTCCGGCTCGGTGAGGTCCCAGACGTTCTTCACCGGGCAGCCGTCGGGCGAGAGTTTCGTGTTGTAGGCGAAGACGTTGGCCTTCGACAGCGCTAAGAGCGGGTTCTGGTTCTCGGCCGGGATCTGGTCCTTGAGGTCGGCCGGCACCCAGGTCTGGACCACACCCTGCGGGATGAGCTGGCCCATCAGCACGCCGCCGTCCTCGAACATCGTCGCGTCGATCGTGATGTTGTCCGCCGCGTGCTCCCTGATCATCTTCTCCGCGGTCTGCGGGCTGTCGGACTTCACGCCCTCCATGGGGATGCCGTACTTCGCGGTGAAGGCCTTGGCGACCTCCTCGATGTCGCCGCTGGAGTCGTACACCATGAGGCCGCCCTCCTTCTTGGCCGCCTCGACCAGCGCGTTCAGGTCGAAGTTCGCGTCGACGGAGGCGCTGGGCAGCGGCGCCGCGTCCGTCGAGCCGGGGGAGTCGGTGCCGGTGGACGGCGCGCACGCGGCGACGGCCAGTGCCAGCAGCGCCACAGGGATGATCTTCCGGGTACGCCTCACGATGGCGTCACTCCTCTTGCCTCTCAGGGGGGTCGTGCGCGACGCCCAGTGCCCCCAGGTCGTGTCGAATCACGTCCTGCCGCGCGCGGCGGCATTCGTCGGACACTCCCTCGCGGGCGCCACGGTGGGCTCAACGATGAACGTCATGTGAACAATTTGTCAAGACATTCTTACGTATTTAGGGCGGTTGACTTCGGCGCGTTACACGGAGCATGGAGAGGTGTTGGTCAGGACATTCTGATGTCCTGTACGGTCACGTTGTGACTGTGACGAAGCTGGACATCGACCTGGATCGGTCGAGCCCCGTGCCCCTCTACTTCCAGGTGGCCGAGCAGATCGCGCGGGCGATCCAGGCCGGAGAGCTGGCCCCCGGATCCCGGCTCGACAACGAGGTCCTGCTGGCCGATCGGCTGGGGCTCTCCCGGCCGACCATCCGCCAGGCCATCCAGTACCTCGTCGACAAGGGCCTGGTGGTGCGCAAACGCGGGGTCGGCACCCAGGTCGTCCACGGCCAGGTCAAGCGGGCGGTCGAGCTCACCAGCCTGTACGACGATCTGCGCAGGGTGGGCCAGGAGCCGGCCACACGTGTCCTGGCCATCGAGACGGTGCCCGCGGACGAGTCGACGGCGGGGGCGCTCGGCGTCGCCACGGGCACCGAGGTGGTCCGGCTGGAGCGGCTCAGGTACGCCGAGGGGAAGCCGCTTGCCCTGATGCACAACTGGCTGCCGCCGGGGCCGGCGTCGCTGACCGCCGAGGCGCTGGAGGCGCGCGGCTTGTACGAGCTGCTGCGTGCGGCCGGGGTGCGGATGCGGGTGGCCGCCCAGCGGATCGGCGCCCGCACGGCCACCCCGGCCGAGGTCCGGCTGCTGGAGGAACGCCGCGCCTGCCCGCTGCTCACGATGGTGCGCACGACGTACGACGACCAGGGGAGGGCGGTCGAGCACGGCTCACACGTCTACCGCGCGTCCCACTACTCCTTGGAGGTCACGCTCGTCGAGCGCTGAACCGTCCGTTTCGGCTGGTGATGATGATAGTTCGTCAGAATGTCAGGACAAACTCTTGACGATGCGACCGCCGGTCATCTAGAACTGGAGGCCCCGGACAAGGAGTCGATATGCGTGTGGGTCTGCTGGGTCTTGGTCGCATAGGAGCATTTCATGCCACCTCCCTCGCCGCCCTCGTGGAGGAACTGGTCGTCTTCGACGCTGACACGAGCAGGGCCGAGGAGGCGGCGGGGCGGCTCGGAGCCCGCGTGGGAGACCCCTTCGCCGCCGACGCGGTGGTGATCGCGACCCCCACCTCCACGCACGCGGAGGCGCTGCTCCGGGCCTGCGAGCTGGGTGTGCCGGCGTTCTGCGAGAAGCCCGCGGCGCCCACTGTGGAGGAGACCGTGCGGGTGGCCGAGGCCGCCGAGCGCACCGGCACCCTCGTGCACATCGGGTTCCAGCGGCGCTTCGACGCCGGGTACGCCGCCGCGCGCGCCGCCCTGGCCTCCGGCGAGCTGGGCGAGCTGCACCGGGTCCACCTGCTGACCGCCGACCCCCGGCCGCCCGCCCCCGGCTACATCCCGCTGTCCGGCGGGATCTTCCGTGACTGCCACATCCACGACTTCGACATCCTGCGCTGGGTCACCGGCAGGGAGGTGGACGTCGTCTACGCCACCGGATCCAACCGGGGCGAGGCGTTCTTCGCCGAGGCGGGCGACGTCGACAACAGCGCCGCGCTGCTGACCCTCGACGACGGCACGCTCGCCACGATGCAGGGCTCCCGCTACAACGGCGCGGGGTATGACGTGCGGATGGAGCTGGCCGGCACCCTGGGGACGCGCGCGGTCGGGCTCGGCGAGCGTACCCCGGTGAGCTCCGTCGAGGGCCTCGCGCCGCAGGGCGAGCCGTGGCCGGACTTCCAGGCCAGGTTCGAGGCCGCGTACGTCGCCGAGATGGGCGCGTTCCTCGCGGCCGCGCGGGGCGAGCGCGAGAGCCCCTGCACCGTCCGTGACGCGCTGGCCGCCCTCTACATCGCCGAGGCGGCAGACCTTTCCCGTCGTACGGACCGGCCGGTCCGTCTCCTGGAGGTGACCAAGTGAGGATCGCCGCTGCTCCGATCTCGTGGGGTGTGTGCGAGGTGCCCGGATGGGGGCACCAGATGGCGGCGGAGCGGGTGCTCGCCGAGATGGCGGAGCTCGGCCTGACGGCCACCGAGCTCGGCCCGGACGGCTTCCTTCCCCCTGATCCCGCGGACCGGGCGTCCCTGCTCGGCCGGTACGGCATGCGCGCCGTGGGCGGCTTCGTGCCCGTGGTGCTGCACGATCCGGGCCACGACCCGATGCCGGGCCTGCGCGCCACGCTGGCCTCGTTCGACGCCGACATGGTGGTCGTCCTGGCCGCCGCCACCGGCGTGGACGGGTACGACGCCCGCCCGGAACTCGGCACCGGGGGCTGGCGCACGCTGCTCGCCAACCTGGAGCGGATCCGGCGCGAGACGTCCCACCTGGTCACCCTGCACCCGCACGTCGGGACCATGGTCGAGAGCCGGGACGAGGTGAACCGGGTGCTCGACGGGTGCGACATCGCGCTCTGCCTCGACACCGGGCATCTCCTCATCGGCGGCACCGACCCCGTGGACATCGTCCGCGACCGTCCCGGCCGCGTCGCGCACGTCCACCTCAAGGACGTGGACGCCGAGCTCGCCGGGCGGGTCCGGGAGGGCGCGCTCACCTACACAGAGGCCGTCAGGGCGGGGATCTACCGCCCGCTCGGCAAGGGAGACGTGGACGTCGCCCGGATCGTCGGCGGCCTCGACCGGGCCGGATACCGCGGCTGGTATGTCATGGAGCAGGACCTCATCCTCGACGCCGAGCCCTCCGCCGGAGACGGCCCGATCGAGGACGTCCGGGCCGGCGTCGCGTTTCTCGGGAGCGCCGCGTGACGGACGTGCTCACCATCGGCCGGGTCGGCGTGGACGTCTACCCCCTCCAGACCGGGGTGTCGCTCCGGGAGGTTTCGACCTTCGGCAAATACCTCGGCGGCAGCCCGGTCAACGTGGCCGTCGCCGCCGCCAGGCTCGGCCGGTCCAGTGCCGTGATCACCCGGACCGGGGCCGACCCGTTCGGATTGTTCGTCCACGACGCCCTCCGCGAGTACGGAGTGGACGACCGGTACGTCCTCGCGGTGCCGGGCCTGCCCACGCCGGTGACCTTCTGCGAGATCAGGCCGCCGGAGGACTTCCCGCTCTACTTCTACCGCTTCCCCAAGGCCCCCGACCTGGAGATTCTCCCCTCCGAGCTGGACCTGCGGGCCATCGCGCGGATCCCGCTGTTCTGGGCGACCGTGACCGGCCTGTCCCAGGAGCCGTCCCGGGCCGCGCACTTCGCGGCCTGGCGGTCGCGGGGGCGCAGGCCGCACACGGTGCTCGACCTCGACTACCGCCCGATGTTCTGGACGAGCATGGAGGCGGCCGGGGAGCAGGTGCGGCGCGCTCTCGCGCACGTCACCGTGGCGGTCGGCAACGTCGACGAGGCCGAGGTGGCCACCGGCACGCGTGAGCCGTACGCCGCGGCCGAGGCGCTGCTGGAGGCGGGCGTGGAACTGGCGATCGTCAAACGTGGTTCGGCCGGCGTGCTGGGCATGACCAGGAAAGAGACCGTGGAAGTGCCCCCGGTCCCGGTGGACGTCGTCAACGGGCTCGGTGCCGGAGACGCCTTCGGCGGAGCGCTCTGCCACGGCCTGCTCTCGGGCTGGCCGCTGGAGCGCACCCTGCGCTTCGCCAACGCGGCGGGCGCGATCGTCGCAGGACGGCTGGCGTGCGCGCCCGCGATGCCCACGGCCGAGGAAGTCGAGGCCGTCCTTGCGGGTGGCTCATTGAGGGGGGACGTGTCAGATGCGTGAGGAGGACTACCGCCGGCTGCTCGACGACCGCGCGTGGTACCCCGGCCGGGTGGCCGACACGGCCGCGCTGCGCAGGCGCCGGCCGCTGATGGTCGACCGGGACCAGCTGCTGATCATCGCGGCGGACCATCCGGCGAGGGGCGCCCTCGGCGTGGGCGGCCGTCCGATGGCGATGGAGAACCGCGTCGACCTGCTCGACCGGCTGCTGACCGCCCTGGCCAGGCCCGGCGTCGACGGCCTGCTCGCCACCCCCGACATCGTCGAGGACCTGCTGCTGCTCGGCGCGCTCGACGACAAGATCGTGATCGGCTCGATGAACCGGGGCGGCGTCCAGAACGCGGTGTTCGAGTTCGACGACCGCTTCACCGCCTACGACGCCCGGTCCATCGCGGCGATGCGCCTGGACGGCGGCAAGATGCTGTGCCGGATCGCCCCCGAGGACACCGCGACCGCCGCCACCCTGGAGAGCTGCGGCCAGGCCATCACCCAGCTCGCCGGGCACGGCCTGATGGCGATGATCGAGCCGTTCTGGTCCGGCCGGGTCGACGGCGTCGTCACCCACGACCTGTCCCCGGAGGCGGTGGTCCGCGCGATCAGCATCTGCCAGGGGCTCGGCGCGACCTCGGCCAGGACCTGGCTGAAGATTCCCGTGATCGACGACATGGAGCGGGTCATGCGGGCCACGACGCTGCCGACGCTGCTGCTCGGAGGCGACCCCGCCCAGGATCCCGACCGGGTCTTCGCGTCCTGGAGCAAGGCGCTGCGGCTGCCCGGTGTGCGCGGCCTGGTCGTCGGCAGGGCGCTGCTCTACCCGCCCGACGACGACGTGGCCACGGCGGTGGACACCGCGGCGGGCCTGCTGGAGATATCGGGAGGTACCCCATCATGAGACTCACCACGGCCCAGGCGCTGGTCCTCTTCCTGTCCCGGCAGTGGAGCGAACGGGACGGCGTGGAGCGGCGGCTGATCGAGGGCTGCTTCGGCATCTTCGGCCACGGCAACGTCGCGGGCGTCGGCCAGGCGCTGGCCGAGCAGGGCGGGGGCACCCGGTCGGCCCTGCCGTACTATCTGGCGCGCAACGAGCAGGCCATGGTCCACACCGCCGTCGGGTACGCGCGGGCGGCGAACCGGCTGTCCACGTTCGCCTGCACCACCTCGATCGGCCCCGGTGCGACCAACATGGTCACCGGGGCGGCGCTGGCCACGATCAACCGGATCCCGGTGCTGCTGCTCCCGGGCGACGTCTTCGCCACCAGGGTCGCCAGCCCGGTGCTCCAGGAGCTGGAGGACCCGCGCTCCTACGACGTGACGGTCAACGACACGCTGCGGCCGGTCTCCCGCTTCTTCGACCGGATCAACCGGCCCGAGCAGCTCCCGTCGGCGCTGCTCGCCGCGATGCGGGTGCTCACCGACCCGGCCGAGACCGGCGCGGTCACCCTCGCGCTGCCGCAGGACGTGCAGGCCGAGGCGTACGACTGGCCGGACGAGCTGTTCCGTGAGCGCGTGTGGCACGTTCCGCGTCCGGTGCCGGAGCCCGCCGCGCTGGCCCGTGCCGTACGCGCCCTGGAGTCCTCGAAGCGGCCGCTGATCGTGGCCGGCGGCGGGGTCAGGTACAGCGAGGCGTGGGATGAGCTGCGGCACTTCGCCGAGAAGCACGGCATCCCGGTCGGCGAGACCCAGGCGGGCAAGGGCGCGCTCCCGCACGACCATCCGCTCGCGGTCGGCGCCATCGGCCACACCGGTACGGAGGCCGCCGACACGCTGGCCCGCGAGGCCGACCTGGTGATCGGCGTCGGCACCCGCTACAGCGACTTCACCACCGCCTCGCGGACGCTGTTCGGCGCCGCGCGGTTCCTCAACCTCAACGTCACCGCCTTCGACGCGGCCAAGCACGCGGGCGAGATGGTGGTCGCCGACGCCAAGGAGGCGCTCCTCGCCCTCGACGCGGCGGTCGGCAGGACCGTGGGCGCGGCGGGCTGGCGGGCCGATCCCGAGTGGACCGCGCGGGCGGCGAACCTGGCCGACGGATGGCGGGCGGAGATCGCCGGAGCCGTCTCCGGCGACGCGCTGACCCAGCCGGTGCTCCTCGGCATCGTCAACGACGTGGTGAACGACCTGCCCGACGGCGGCGTGGTGGTCAACGCCGCCGGATCGATGCCGGGTGACCTGCACAGGCTGTGGCGGGCGTCCGACCCCGAGGAGTACCACGTCGAGTACGGCTACTCCTGCATGGGCTACGAGATCGCCGGAGGGCTGGGCGTGAAGCTGGCCCGTCCGGAACGCGAGGTGGTCGTGCTGGTGGGCGACGGGTCGTACCTCATGATGGCCCAGGAGATCGCCACCGCCGTGCAGGAGGGCGTCAAGCTCGTCGTCGTGCTGGTCGACAACCACGGGTTCGCCTCCATCGGCAACCTGTCGGAGTCGGTGGGCGCGCGGCGGCTCGGCACGGCGTACCGCCTGCGCGGCGAGTCGGGCGACCTGGACGGCGACCGGCTCCCCGTGGACCTGGCCGTCAACGCGGCCAGCCTCGGCGCGGACGTGCTGACGGCCAGGGATCCGGAGGGCCTGCGGGCCGCGCTCGCCGAGGCGGTCGCGGCCACGACCACCACGGTCGTCTACGTCGAGCCCGTCCCGGGAGAGGGGCCGGGCGCGCAGGCATGGTGGGACGTCCCGGTCGCCGAGGTGTCGAACCTGCCCGAGGTGCGGGCGGCACGGGAACGCTATGACGAGCACAAGCGCGACCAGCGGCTCTACCTCTGATGGGGTGGACGCTCGCGTTCGCCGCCGTGGCGATCCTGTTCGTGCTGATCAGCGGGGCCAACGACGGCGCCACGCTCATCGGGCTCGGGCTCAGGTTCCCCCGCTCCCCGGGCTGGCTGATCGCGGCGCTCCCGCTGCTGGTGATCTTCGCGGCGCCGTACGCGCTGGGCGTGGAGGTGGCGCGGACGTTCACCGAGCGGCTGGCGAACCTCGGCACCGGCACGGGCGCCGCGGTGTTCCTCGCGGGAGTGGTGACCGGCGTGGTCGTGGTCGCCGTCCTCACCGGCAAGGGGCTGCCGACCAGCCTGACCCTGGCGGTGATCGGGGGGATCGCCGGCGCCGGGCTGGGCGCCGGGCTCCCGGTGTCGTGGTCGGGCCTGGTGTCCGTCCTGGTGATCGGCGCCGCCGCGCCCCTGGTCGGCCTGCTGCTGGGGCTCCTGCTGGGAGCGTCGTCGCGCCGCGTGCCGTCCTTCCGCGGGATGCCCCGGGTCGTCCTCGGCGCGCATGTGCTGGCCTACACCGCGCAGTGCGTGGCGTACGCGGTGAACGACGGCCAGAAGATGATCGCGGTCGTGAGCGTGGCGGTCGGCGTGGCCCGCGCGGGAGTGGGCGGTGTCGGGCCGGTCGAGGTCCCGCCCGTCTGGATGGCCCTGCTCGCGGGGTTGTTCCTCGTCGGGGCGCTGACCAGCCTCACCCGGGTCGGCGAACGGCTCGGCCGCGGCCTGGTCATCACCCGCCCGCTGCACATCGTGTCGGCCGAGACGGCGGCCACCGGCGCCGTGCTCGGGAGCGCGGCGCTCGGAAGTCCGGTGAGCATGACCCAGTCCATCACCGCCGGAGTGGTGGGCGTGGCGGCGAGCGAGGGCGTACGGAGGGTGCGATGGCAGGGCGTCGTGAACATGGGTACGGCATGGCTGGTCACGCTGCCGTCGTCGATGGCGCTGGCCTGCCTCGCCGGCCTCGCGCTGAGACTGGTGTGAGCGCCGACCGCCGCCTCAGGCGGTTCGTACGCGCATGGGACGACCTGCGGGGCCGGTCAGGACGGCGGATCGTGGACCTGGTCCGCGGCCAGATCGCGGTCGCCAGGGCGGGAGCCGTACTGGCCCGCTCGGTGGCGGAGGGCACGATCGAGCGGTCGGCGGCGCGCGTCCAGATGGCCGAGGTGGAGCACGAGGGAGACGCGGAACGCGCCGAGCTCGTCCGCGTCCTGCGCCGGGTGCTCACCACCCCCATCGACAGGGAGGACCTGTTCCGGCTCTCCCGGTCGATCGACGACGTGCTCGACCACCTGCGCGACTACGTGCGCGAGACGGACCTGTTCGGGCCGAAGGACCTCGGATTCGCGGTCGAGCCGCTGCAGGCGGTGATCGACGGCCTGGACGAGCTGGAGGTCGCCGTCGACAAGATCATCGATGATCCGGGCTCGGTGACCCGGGCCGTGCTCGCCACACGCAAGGCGTGCAGCCGGGTCCGCCAGCTCTACCAGACCCGGTTGGCCGAGCTGTTCGCCGGCCCGCTGGAGATGGACACCCTGCGCAGGCGCGAGCTGCTGTCCCGGCTGGACGCGGTGGGCCGCCGGCTCGGCGAGGCGGCCGACGCCCTCGCCGACGCCATGCTCAAGCGAAGCCACTGAGAAGTGGAACCATCCCCCCGAAGGAAATCCCCATGGCAGTTCTCACCAAGGCGGAAGCACCGCCACCCCCGCCGGGACGGCGCAGGCTGCTGTACCGGCTCCAGGTTCTGCGCCATGATCCGACCGCCGCGCTCGGCCTGATCCTGGTCGTCGTCCTCGGCTACCTCGTCGTGGCGCCGCTGGTCGCGGTGCTCTCCGACTCGGCCCGGCTGCAGTACGGCGACGAGATCCACGCCGGTCAGCGTCCCGGAGAATGGACCGGCTACTACCTCTGGCGGGTGTTCCGCTCGCAGATCAGCGGCCTGCTGTTCTGGGAGCCGCTGCTCAACACGCTGGTGGTCTCCGTCGGGACCACGTTGTTCGCGCTCATCGTCGGCGGAGGCATGGCCTGGCTCGTGACCAGGACGAACGTGCCGGGCCGCAAATGGCTGGCCGGCGCGCTCGTGGTGCCGTACATGCTGCCGTCGTGGACGTTCTCCCTGGCCTGGCTGACGCTGTTCAAGAACGAGCGCGCCGCCGGCCAGGTCGGGATCCTGCAGTCCGTGGGCATCAGGACGCCCGACTGGCTCGCCTACGGCCCGCTGCCGATCATCGTCACCCTGGGGCTGCACTACTACCCGTTCGTGCTGCTCCTGGTCGGCAACGCGCTGCGCCGCATCGACGTCCAGCTGGAGGACTCGGCCCGCATCCTCGGCGCCCCGCAGCGGACCGTCATCCGGCGGATCGTGGTGCCGCTGATGCTCCCCGCGCTCTCGTCCGCGGTGCTGTTGGTCATCGGCCGGGTGCTAGGCACGTTCGGCACGCCGTACGTGCTGGGACTGCCGGCGGACTACCGGGTGTTGTCCACCGGGCTGTTCCAGTCGATCAGGGACCGCAGCACCGGCGTCGCCTCGGTGATCGCGATGGTGATCGTCGCCATCGGCATTCTGATCGTCCTGGCCGACACCCGGATGATGCGCGAGCACCGCCGGTTCGTCACCGTGGGCGGCAAGGGCGCGATGGACCGGCTGGGCGACCTGCGCCGCTGGCGCTGGCCCGCGTTCGCGCTCGGCGTGGTCGTCTTCGTGGTGAGCGTGCTGGTCCCCGTGCTCACCCTGCTGCTGTCCACGGTCACCCGCACGCCACTGGACCTGTCCACGTTCACGCTGGACTACTGGCTGGCCGAGCGGCTGCCCGGCGCGGTCGGCTTCCCGCACGGCGTGTTCCGCGGATCCGAACTGTGGGCGGCGGCCTGGAACTCGCTGCGCATCGTCGGCCTCGCCTCGATCATCTGCGCCGTCCTCGGCCTGCTGATCGGATACGTCGTGGTGCGCGGGACGGCGCCGCGCGTCGCCGCCTTCCTCCGCCAGGTCTCGTTCCTTCCCTACCTCATCCCCGGCATCGCGTTCGCGGCGGCCTCGCTGTCCCTGTTCGCCGTCGCCAGGGGTCCGATCCCCGCGTTGTACGGCACCACGTTCCTGCTGATCCTGGTGATGGCGGTGACGCACCTGCCGTACAGCTCACGCTCGGGCATCGCGGCGATGACGCAGCTCGGCCGTGAGCCGGAGGAGGCCGCGCAGATCGCGGGCGCGTCCTGGTGGCAACGCATGAGCAGGATCGTCTTCCCGATCCAGAAGGGCGCCCTCGTCACCGGGATCATCCTGCCGTTCGTCTCCGGTCTCAAGGAGCTCAGCATCGTGATCATGCTGACCACCACCGGGACCCAGCTGCTCACGACCCTCTCCATCGGGCTCGTGGACTACGGATACACCCAGCTCGCCAACGCGGTCGTGCTCGTGATCGCCTTGGTGTCCTTCACCATGACCTACCTGACCCAGCGGCTGACCAACAGCAGCCTGGCGTCCGGCCTGGGAGGATAGATGCCGAACATCACCTTGAGCGGAGTCGCCAAGAGCTACGGCGGCCACGAGTACGCCGTCAGGAACCTCGACCTGACCATTCCGGACGGCGCCTTCATGTGCCTTCTCGGTCCCTCCGGCTGCGGCAAGACCACCACCCTGCGGATGATCGCCGGGCTGGAGCAGCCGACCGCCGGCACCATCGCGGTCGGCGACCGGATCCTCGACTCCGTCGAACTCGGCCGCTATGTCCCGCCGGAGAAGCGCGGCATGGGGCTGGTCTTCCAGAACTACGCCCTCTGGCCGCACCTGTCGATCCGCGAGAACGTCGAGTTCGGGCTGCGTATGCGCAAGGTGCCCGGCCCCGAGCGGCGGGCCAGGGCGGAGGAGGCGCTGCGGATGGTCCACGTGGACGCCGCGATGGACCGCTATCCCTCCCAGCTCTCCGGCGGCCAGCAGCAGCGCGTCGCACTGGCCAGGATGCTGGCGATCAACCCCGAGGTGCTGCTGCTCGACGAGCCGCTGTCCAACCTCGACGCGCAGCTGCGGCTGGAGATGCGCGCCGAGCTCAAGCGCATCCACGAGGAGTCGGGCGCGACCATCGTCTTCGTCACCCACGACCAGCTCGAGGCGCTGACGATGGCGACGGACATCGCGGTCATGAACCAGGGCGAGCTGCAGCAGCTCGCCGCTCCGATGGACATGTACGACCGGCCGGCCAACCGGTTCGTCGCCGAGTTCGTCGGCAGCCCTCCCATGGCCATCGTGGACACCGGCCCCGAGCCGGGCGGGCTGGCCGGCTCGCTGCTCCGGCATGTCGCCGCGCGGGCGGAGTGCGTCCCCGCCGCCGTCGGCATCCGGCCCGAGGCGATCCGGTTCGGCCCGCCTCCGGCGGGAGCCTGGCATGAGGAGGCGACGGTCGAGGCCGTGCTCCCCGCCGGGTCGTCCTGGACCGTACGGCTCCGCATCCTGGACACGGACCTGTACGCCGTCTCCTACACGCCGGTCGACTCCGCCCCCGGGGACACGGTGACCTGCTGGACCGAGCGGATGCACCTGTTCGACGCGGACGGCGCCCGGATCGCCGCCTGGGACGAGGCGGGGGTGGCCGCGTGATCCGGCCGAAGGCGCTGCTCCTGGACTTCGGCGGCGTGATCGTCGAGACCGCGAGGCGACCGGAGTGGGCGGCGGAGCTCGCCGCCGAAGTACACGGCATGCTGACCCGGGCGGGCTTCGAGGAGCTCGGCGTCGAGGACGTCGAGAGCGACATCCAGGCGGCCGCCCGTGCCGACAAGTACTGGAAGGACTCCACCTCGCGGCAGTTCGACCCGGAGGAGATGACACACAGCCGGTACTGGGCCGACTTCGTCGCCGGCGACTGGCCCGTCCAGGCGCGTTCCCTGGTGACGGCCGAGGCGACACCGCTCTGCCGTCGGATGGGCGAGCTGCGCAGCGACCGCAAGACGCGTCCCGTGATGGAGGAACTGCTGGCCGCCTGCTGGGCCAACGGCGTCGTGCCCGGCGTGGTGAGCAACGCCCTGTGCGGGGCCGTGCACCGCGACTACATGGCCGCGACCGGCCTCGACCGCCAGGTGGCGGTGCAGGTCTACAGCGACGAGGTCGGTGTGCGCAAACCCAACCCGGAGATGATCTGGATCGCCTGCCGGGCCCTGGGCGTGGACCCCGCGGAGGTCTGGTACGTCGGCGACAACTACGACAGGGACGTGGTCTGCGGAGCCCGCGCCAAGGTCGGAGCCACCGTGCTCATGGCGTCCCGGAGCACGGACAAGATTCCCTACAAGGTACGGCAGCGCCCTCAGGCGATCGTCGAGGACCCGCGCGGCCTGCTGGAACTCCTGGAGGAGACATGGATCTGAGCATCTCGCGTGACCTGGCCGCCATCGCGGTGGAAGCGGCCAGGTCGGTCGGTGACCAGCTCAGGAAGGCGTTCAGGTCCCGCCCCGCCGTACAGACGAAGCGCGACTTCCACGACCCGGTCACCGAGCACGACAAGGCGGCGGAGGAGCGCATCCGCGAGGTCCTGACCCGGCTGTGCCCGGACAGCGTCATCGTGGGGGAGGAGGGCGGCACCCACGGAGAGGGCACCATCCGCTGGTACGTCGACCCCATCGACGGCACCGCGAACTTCGCCGCCGGCCTGCCGTTCTTCTGCACGTCCATCGGGGCGGTGGTCGACGACGAGGTGGTGGCGGGCACCATCTACGACCCAGTGAGCGGCGACGAGTTCACCGCCTCTCTCGAAGGCGCGTTCTGCAACGGCGAGGCGATCCGCAGCAGGGGCGCGCGCACCGACCGCGAGGCGGTGCTGCTGTCGAGCTTCCCCACCCCGCGCGACCTCGCCGCCGAAGGCGACGCCGCGCTGCACCGCTTCGCCCGGATGGTCGACGCGTTCGCGACCACCCGCCGCCCGGGGAGCGCCGCGCTGAAGCTCGCCCACGTCGCCGCCGGCTGGTCCGACGTGGCCTACGGCACCCACGTCAACGCCTGGGACGTGGCCGCGGGCTCGCTCCTGGTCGAGCGGGCCGGAGGCGTGTTCATCCCACTGTCCGGCAGCGTCTTCGTCCCCGGCGGCTACCTCGCCTGCGTGGGCGGGTTCGACCTCGCGGGCTCCGTGATGGCGGAGATCTCCACGAGGAGGGCCTCGTGATCCGCTGGATCGTCACCGACCTGGACGGCACGCTCGTCGGGCGCGACCTGGCCATGGTCCCCGAGAGCGGGGACGCGTTGCGCCGGTTCATGGCGGTGGGCGGCGAGGTGATCGTCGCCACCGGCCGGATGGAGTCGTCGGCCCGCCGCTACGTCGAGGAGCTGGGGCTGACCAGCCCGGCGATCCTCTACAACGGGGCGCGGACCGTGGATCTCGGCTCGGGGGCCGTGCTGCGCTCGCGCGCCCTGCCGGTGGACGCGTGGAAGTCCCTGATCGGCATGTTCGACGAGCTTCCTGAGGGCGTCTACCCCGTGGCGTTCACCGGGGGCGAGGCGCTGGCCGTGCACGACGTGCCCGAGTTGCGGGACTACGCGCGGCGGGACGGGGTCGCGCTGCGCGACCCCGGTGACTGGGCGGCGCTGCCGCCCGGTGAGATCACCAAGTGCATGCTGATCGGCGCCGCCCCGGTCGAGGTCGAGCTGCCGGGGACGGTCGTCCTGCGGTCCGAGGCGACCTACCTCGAGGTGCTGCCCGAGGGGGCGACGAAGGGCACCGCGCTGCGCGAGCTCGCCGCGTCGCGCGGGGTGCCGATGGAGCAGATCGCGGCCATCGGTGACAACCCCAACGACCTGGACATGATCGCGGCGGCCGGACTGGGTGCCGCGGTCGGGGACGGCCATCCGGACGTCCGCGCGGCGGCCGGTGTCGTGGTGGGCGCCTGCGCGGACGGCGCGGTAGCCGATCTCGTCGAGCTCGTCATGGCGGCACGGTGAGCGGGCCGGTGAGCGGGCACGGTGAGCGGGCACGGTGACCGGGCCGGTGACCGGGCCGGGGGGAGTGGGTGACGGGCGCCTCGGGCTGCTGAGCCGCGGTTCGTGTCAGGCGGTGCCGATGGTGTTGCGCTGAGCGATGTGTCCGCTGTTGAGGGATACGACATAGTGCGTGTGGCTTTGCCGGTTTAATTCACTAACCTGGCTCAATCATCGGAGATCTACCGGGTATTGCGTGATCAAGCGCTTTTCTCCCACCTCACCTTCGGGGGTGCCTGGTGCCCGGAAAATCGATCTATGTCGAACAGGATGAGAAGTTCCAGGGAAGTTCCCCTCAGTGGTGGTACGAGCAGTTCTGGATCGAGGCGCGTCCCTCCCGGGTACGGCGGCGCCGCTGGATCGCCGGCGTCGGCGCCGTGGCCGGGCTCCTGCTGGCGATGCGGTTCGCGCTCTCCCCGGTCCTGATGGCCCCGCTCGGCGCCGCCGTCGCCGCCGGAGGCGACCTGCTCCTCGTCTGGTGGGACCACGAGTCGACCGCCGTATGGAGGGGCAAGCGCCGCGGCGAGGTGCGCACCGGCAAGCTCCTCCGCCGCGGTCTGCGCCGACGCGGCTACAACGTGCTGGACGGCCGTGCCGTACCGGGTGAGACGTCGATCGACCACCTCGTGATCGGGCCGGGCGGGGTGTGGCTCGTGGACAACGAGGCATGGGGTCCCGACGTCTACATCGCCCGATACGGCGACAAGCTCTTCTTCGAGGAGAAGTCGGGAAGCTCGGTGGCCAAGGGGCTGACCGACGCGGCGGCCACCATGTCGGAGTTGCTGTCCCGCGAGTCGGGCGTGGAGGTGACCGTCCGGCCGCTGCTCGCGGTGCACGGCGGCAAGCTCTTCACCCCCGGCGGGCCGCGCGGGGTGGTCGTCGCCGAGGGGCTCATCCTCGCCTATCCCCGGGTGGCGCCCCGCGTCGTCCTCGCGGGAGGAGACGCGGGCTACGACGCGAGGCAGGTCGAGACGCTCACCCGTACCGCCGCCCGGATCCTGCGCCGCGTCTTCTGACGCTGTCCTGCCGCTGTTCCGGCGCTGTTCCGGTGCGGTGCGCGGACGCCTGCCGCGGGAGGGAAAACCGGTTGGGCGGGCGGCTCCGAAGACCTACGATGGCGCGTCGTGAGTCATGGAGTGTGCCCGCCGGACCTGCTCGGCGTGACGGAACTGCCCGATGGACGGACGCTGGGATGGGCGCAGTGGGGAGCGCCGGACGGGACGCCGGTGCTGTTCTTCTCCGGCGCGGCGATGGGGCGGAGCCTCGGATTCGGCGCTGACGTGCTCGGCCGGCTCGGAGTGCGGCTGATCGCGGTGGACCGTCCGGGGCTCGGCGCCTCCGGCCCCCGTCCGGGCCGGACGCTGGACGACTGGGCCTCCGACGTCGCGCACCTGGCCGAGCGGCTGGACCTGCCGGATTTCGGGATCGTCGGCTTCTCCCAGGGCGCGCCGTTCGCGCTGGCCTGCGCGGCGGCGGGCCTGCCGAAGGCCGTGGCCGTGGTCTCGGGGCAGGACGACCTGACCCATCCGGCCTTCGCCGAACTGCTCGACCCGGGTGTGGCGGGCCTGCTCCACGCCGTGGCCGCCGATCCGGAGGGGTTCGAGGCGACGTTCGCCCAGGACGCCGACGCGGAGATGATGTGGCGGCTGGTCATCGGGACGAGCTCCGACGCCGATCTCGCGGTGTACACCGAACCAGCCTTCGCGGCGGCCTACCGCACGGCGCTGGAGGAGGGCTTCCGGCAGGGACCGGCGGGCTACGTCCGCGACCTCGTGCTGGCCTTCGGCCGCTGGCCGTTCGACCCGGCACTGATCGCCGTTCCGGTGGACCTCTGGTACGGCGGGCACGACACCAGCACCGTCCACTCGCCAGACCACGGAGCGGAGATGTCGCACCGGGTCCCCGCCTCGCGCAGGCACCTGCTGCCCGAGGCGGGCGGATCGCTGCTGTGGACCCACGCCGAGGAGATCCTGGCGTCCCTCCTGGACACGTTACGGCGCTGAAGCGCCGGCGTCGTCGTCCGGCTCGTCGTCCGGCGCGTCGCTCGCCGCCAGCCGGTCGAAGATCTCGATCGCGGCCTGCCGCACCTCGTCGGGCGTGATGCCGTCGAGGGCGACGCGGGCCTGGTCGATGTCGCGCGCGGTGGCGCAGCTGATCGCCACCGACGTTGCCGCCGCCTGGTGCAGCGATCCGGGCGGCGCGTTGTCCGCCATCTCCCTGGCACTCGTGGCGACGTCGAGGTTGTCTCTGGGGTTCACGGCTCTCCTCAGACTGTAGGCGGCTCAGGTCATTGTCGGGTATGCGTGCGGTGCCGGACATGCAAGCGGCCGAAGTGCGCCGCTCAGTGCTTTCGAGGCTCGGGCGCGGGCACGCCGATGATGAGCCGGCGTGCGGCGTCCCACGCGGCGCGCAGCGCGTGGTTGACCTGCGGTGACTCCTGCCCCAGGACGCGGATCCATGCGCCGCGCTCCCCGGGCAGCACGCTGGCGCCGCCGCGCAATCCGGTGCGCGTGATCAGCGGGGCGAGGGCGTGGTGCAGCGTGTCGGCCACCTCGGACGCCGGGACCGCTCCGGTCACGACGAACAGCGAGGCCATCACCCCGGCGCCGCCGAACACGGCGGGCCCGGTCACCCCGGCGTCGCCGGGCACCAGCCGTACGGTGTCGGCGAAGATCGGCTCACCGTCCGGCCCGGCCACCTCCAGGTCGCCGCAGAAGGCCGCGTACGCGTGCCGCTCGCCGTGCGCCAGGCGGCCCGCGAGCAGCGTCTCGCCGATCACGACCGTGGCCGACGGGTCGGCCGTGACCTCGATCCGCTGGTAGTAGCGGGAGTCCACGTACGGGATGGTCGCGTCGGGCAGGTACTCCAGATAGCTGTCCGGACCGGCGGTGAGGCGGACGAGCTGCGTGGCGTAGTCCTGCTCCATCCGATAGATCTTGGTGGCGGCCTGGGTGGTCAGGTGGACGGCCGTCCCCGGGCCGCACGCGACGTCCGTCCGGTAGCGGTCGCCCTGCAGGATCCCCCCACCGGACGACAGCAGCAGGACGTACGCCATGTCCGGCCGCAGCGGGTCGTAATAGTGCGGCCGCATGATCTGCAGCGGTGATTTCTGGAAGTGCCCGGACAGCTCGGTACGCCGTACGGACCGGGTGAACGCCAGATCGAGCACGCCCACCTTGCCGGGGCTTCCCACCGGCAGGGTGTCGGGGACCTGCGCGTACCGCGTGACGGCCTCCGGGATCCCGGAGACCGTGTACCACTCGGGAGCCAGCCGATCCACGGGATCCGCTGGATCCGCCGGGTCCACGGGGTCCGCCGGGGGCGTGTGGTCCGGGGTCTCTACCGTGCCGGTGAACACGCCACCGCCATGCGCTCCTCGACGAAGTCGGCGACCTCCGGTACGCCGGTCCCGGTCAGGCAGTCGGTCAGGATGACCGGCCGCTCGCCGCGCACGTCGTGCGCCGCCCCCTCCATGACCGCCAGGTCCGCCCGCACGTACTTCGCGATGTCGATCTTGTTGATGACGAGCAGGTCCGAGTCGGTGATGCCGGGGCCGCGCTTGCGCGGCATCTTGTCGCCCTCGGCCGTGTCCAGCACGAAGACGAAGACATCGGTGAGCGCCGGGCTGAACGTCAGCGTCAGGTTGTCGCCGCCGCTCTCGTACAGGAGCACGTCGATGTCGGGGAAACGGTCGAGCAACTCGGCGCCGGCGGCGAGGTTCATCGTCGGGTCGTCGCGCACCGCCGTGTGCGGGCAGGCGCCGGTCTCCACGCCGACGACCCGCTCGGGGGCGAGGATCCCGGCGAGCACCCGGCGGACGTGCTGGGCGTCCTCCTGGGTGTAGATGTCGTTGGTGATGACGCCGGGCCGGTGGCCCCGCTCGGTCAGGATCGGCACCAGTGCCTCGATCAGGGCGGTCTTGCCGGAGCCCACCGGCCCGCCGATGCCTACCTTGAACACGTTCTGCATGGAGTCTTCCTTGTTCGTGCGTGCCGGGTGGTGAACGAGCCGGTCAGGTGGTGAACAGGCGGGCCGCCGCCCGCTCGTGCGCGGCGGACGCGGCGTCGGCGGCCGGGGTGGAGCTGTGGATGTCGCGCGGAACGCGGGCCGCGAGGGCCACCCGCGCCGCGTGCCCGATCTCGTCCCGCACGCAGTACAGGATCGACTGGGCCTGGCGGAAGTCGATCCGCCCGAGCCGTACGGCGGCGCTCGCCACGCCGGACGCGAACGAGAAGAGGTCACCGGTGACGGCGTTCTCGACGCTCACTCCGGAAGCGGCGTGCAGCGCGCCGACCACGACCGCGTGGTTGCCCGGCGTGGCCTTCGCGCGGACCAGATCCGACAGCCGGTCGGGCACCGGCCCGCCGAAGACCAGGCAGGCGGTGTCGAGCACCTGCCGCCCGGTCCTGGTGGCGGCCGCGCGGATCTCGCGGTTGAGCTTGACCGCGTGCAGCCGCCGGTCGGCCGCGACCAGCGCGTCCCAGTCGCCGCCGGTGACGGCCCGGTGCGCGAGGACCAGCGCCCTGCCGTCGCCGGGCCCGGCCGAGTGGCGGAGCAGGTCCACCAGGTAGGCGGTGACGTCCACCGGACCTTCCTGAACGAACCCCTCCAGGCCGTACGACAGCGTGTACCGGCCGCTCGGGAACGCCGAGTCGGTCAGCTGGAGCTGGGCCAGCAGCGGCCCCGGGTCCGTTCGCACGCTCACGCCAGGAAGAACAGCTGGGTGAGCGGCAGCGTCCGGGCCGGCTCGATCGTGGCGTGCTCTCCGTCCACCGTGACCTTGTACGTCTCCGGATCCACCCGGATCTCCGGCAGGGCGTTGTTGCGGATCATGTGCTGCTTGGTGACCGTGCGGGTGTTCCGGACGGGGCGGATGATGCGCTGCAGGCCCAGCTTCTCCGGGACGCCCGCCGCGATGGCCGCCTGCGACATGAAGGTGACGTTCGTCTTCGGCAGGGCCCGGCCGTAGGCCGCGAACGTGGGCCGGAAGTAGACCGGCTGCGGAGTGGGCAGCGAGGCGTTCGGGTCGCCCATCTGGGACCAGATGATCATCCCACCCTTGATCACGATGTACGGCTTGGCGGCGAAGGACGTCATCGGCCAGATCACGATGTCGGCGATCTTGCCGTCCTCCAGGGAGCCGATCGCGTCCGCCACGCCCGTGGTACGGGCCGGGTTGATGGTGAGCTTCGCCAGGTAGCGCAGCACCCGGAAGTTGTCGTTGCGCTCGGAGTCCTCCGGCAGCCTGCCGCGCCGCTCCTTGCAGAGATGGGCGACCTGGAACGCCCGGGTGAAGGTCTCGCCGATCCGGCCCATCGCCTGGGAGTCGGACGAGACCATGCTGATCACGCCCAGGTCGTGCATCACGGTCTCGGCGGCGATCGTCTCGGCGCGTACGCGGCTGTCGGCGAAGGCCACGTCCTCCGGCACGTCGTGGCTGAGGTGGTGGCAGACCATCACCATGTCGAGCAGTTCGTCGACCGAGTTCACCGTGTAGGGCAGCGTCGGATTGGTCGACGAGGGCAGCACGTTCGGCTCACCGGTGACGCGGAGCAGGTCGGGGGCGTGCCCGCCGCCGGCGCCCTCGCTGTGGAACGTGTGGATCGCCCGCCCGTTGAAGGCGTCGATCGAGTCCTCGACGAAGCCGCTCTCGTTGAGGCTGTCGGTGTGGATCGCGATCTGGATGTCGTACTCGTCGGCGACGCGCAGGGAGGTGTCGATGACGGCGGGCGTCGTCCCCCAGTCCTCGTGGACCTTCAGCGCGCACGCCCCGGCGAGGATCTGCTCGGTGAGCGGTCCGGGGAGGCTGCTGTTGCCCTTGCCCATCAGGCCGATGTTGATCGGCAGCGACTCGAACGACTGGAGCATGGCGCCGATGGCCCACGGGCCCGGCGTGCAGGTGGTGCCCCGGCTGCCGTCCGAGGGGCCGACGCCGCCGGCGATCAGCGTGGTGATGCCGTTGCTGAGCGCGGCCTCGACCTGCAGTGGGGAGAGCAGGTGGACGTGCGGGTCGATCGCGCCCGCTGTGGCGATCATGTGCTCGCCGGAGAGTACCTCGGTGCCCGGCCCGATGATGAGCCGCCGGTCCACGCCGTTCTGGGTGTGCGGGTTCCCCGACTTGCCGATCCCGGCGATCAGGCCGTCCTTGATGCCGATGTCCCCCTTGACCACGCCGAGGATCGGGTCGATGACCACCACGTTGGTGATCACCATGTCGAGGGCGACGGTCGAGTTGGTCGAGGCGGGGTCTGCGGCCATGCCGTCGCGGACGGTCTTGCCGCCGCCGTACACGGCCTCGTCGCCGTAGCAACCGGCGTTGTGGTCCTTCTCCACCTCGACGACGAGGTTGGTGTCCGCGAGCCGGAACCGGTCGCCGACCGTGGGGCCGAACATGTCGGCGTACTGCCGGCGGCTCATGGTGGTCATCAGGACTCTCCCTTCTTGGTGGTCCGGGGCTTGGCCGCCCTCTTCGGTTTCTCGGGTGTCTCTGCCGCCTTGGCCGCCTTGGTGGGTTTGGTGGGTTTGGCGGGCTTTTCGGCCTTCGCCGGCTTCCCGGGTTTCTCGGCCTTCGCCGGCTTTCCCGGCTGCTCGGCCTGCGCCGCCATGACCGGCTGCACGACCTCTCCGGTGTCGGTGAAGCCGAAGGCCCGCAGCTTCATCAGGGCGACGGCGTGGGTCCGCCCCGAGCGGATGGACCCGTTGACCAGGCCGCCGAAGCCCACCAGGCGCAGGCCGCCGCCGTACTCGACGAGGGGCACCTCACGCGTGTCGCCCGGTTCGAGGCGGACCGCGGTGCCCGCCGGGATGTCCAGGCGCATGCCGAAGGCCGCGTCCCGGTCGAAGGCGAGCGCCCGGTTGGCCTCGAAGAAGTGATAGTGCGAGCAGACCTGGACGGCCCGGTCCCCGGTGTTCCGCACGGTCAGGGTCGTCTTCCTGCGGCCCACGTTGATCTCGATGGGCTCGTCGCCGTACAGGTATCTCTCGCCGTGCGGCAGGCGCTCGTGCGCGTCGGCTCGTGCTTTGGTCGCCATGGCTCCCTCTCAGTGGCCGTGGTTGCGGTCGTGGTGGTGGTGCTCGTGCCGGCCGGACGGCGCGGCGGCGAGGCCGTCGTCGCGATGCTCGGCCCATCGGTGCTCGGCGGCGGCGACCCGCCGCCCGACCAGTTCCTCCAGGGCGACGGGGGAGAGCAGCGGGCCCGACCCGGTCGCGTCCTCGGGTACGACGGGCTCGACGAACGAGGCCGGGACGACGACCACGTGCCGGGCGCCGAGCAGGCGGCATCGGGTCACGCCCTCCGCCACGTCCGGATCCCCGCCGATCAGCGCGACCTCGACCCAGCGACACCCGCTGTGCTGCCGGGCGAGCCGGGCCACCCGGAACAGCTCGGCGTCCTCCGCGGCGGACGCCGCCGGCGCGGCGACCAGGATCGCCCGCTCCTCCGGCTCCGGTACGGCGACCCGCCCGGCCGCGGCCCGGATCCACCCGACCAAGTGGTCCGCCGTGGCGAGGGCGGGCGCCAGCAGCAGCTCACCCGGCTCGCGGCCACGGCTGTTCCAGCGAAGCACCTGCGCGACGTCGTCGACGAGCCCGGCGTCCCGTCCCAGGGTCATCGGGACGACGACGGCCGGCCGGCGGGTCAGCGCGTGTAGCCCCGAGCCGACTCCGGTGACGGTCTCCCGGCAGAGCCCGCGCAGTGCGCTGCCGTACCCGCTCTCGTGCCCTCCCACGAGCACGACCTCACGCGTCACCCTCACCGCCGCCGCCGTCTCCGCCGCGCCCTCGGTCGCCGCCCGGGTCCGGACCGCCGACACGCTCAGCCGCCGACGGGGTCGTGGCAGGAGACCAGCTTGGTGCCGTCCGGGAAGGTCGTCTCGATCTGCATGAGCGGGAGCATCTCGCGCACGCCGTCCATCACATCCTCGGGGCCGACCACGTGCTTGCCCAGCTCCATGCAGTCGGCGACGCTCTTGCCGTCGCGCGCGGCCTCCAGGATCGCCGCGCTGACCAGAGCCACCGTCTCGCCGTAGTTCAGCTTCAGCCCGCGTTGCCTGCGCTTGGCGGCCAGGTCGGCCACGACGTAGATCAGCAGCTTGTCGATCTCGCGCGGTGTGAGGTTCATGGGTTTCCCTTTCTTGCGCGGTTCCTCCACCCGGCCCGGGTCATGTCCGGCGAAGCCGGGACAGCACCGGTACGGCGGCGAGGAACACCCAGGTGACGAGGACGAACGGCCAGGTGAGCGTGTGGCCGCCGAACGGCAGGAAGAAGTTGGTGATGGCCGCGGTCAGGGCGGTGGCCGAGGCCGCGCCGATCACCGCGTACAGGACGCCGAGCGGCGACAGGACGACGAAGACGCCGCAGAGCGCCATCGCCGTCAGGACGGCGTTGTAGCCGTACAGTCCGGCGGCGACGTGGGCGGCGGGTGCGCCCAGGGCCCAGGCGACGAACATGCCGAGCAGGCTGGAGAGGACCGCGGCCGCCGCGGCGACCCGGCTCGCCACCAGCAGCCCGACCAGGAAGATGAGGCCGACGTACCACTTGTCCTGGAAGAAGATCTGGCCGATCCCCCGGAACATGCCCTGCCAGACGTCGTTCCAGGACAGCGCGACGGGGCCGTGCGCGGCGGACGGCGGCGCCGGCCCGATCCTGCCCCGCGCCACATACTGGAAGGAGAAGGCGGCGAGCAGCATGACGGTCGTGATCACGCAGAACGGCGCGGTGAGGGTCGGCAGGTTGTACGGCGTCAGCACGCCGTTCAGCGCCGACGTGAGCACGCTTCCGCCGATGCTCCCGCCGATGGTCAGCAGCATGGTCACCCAGCTCGTCCCGAAGTACAGGACGAAGGCCACGCCGATGAGCGTGCCGGGGAAGCCTTCCAGCCCGAGCCTGATCCGGTCCGGCGCGGCGCCGAACACGTACGCGGTGAGCGTGGCCACCCCCGAGCCGAGCAGGCCGAACATCCCGTACTGCCAGCCGCCGACGAACAGGGCGACGATGAAGAGGACGCCGGTCCAGTAGCTGGCCATGAAGTCGACCTGACCGACACCCCTGATCACGGGAAGCAGCGCGACCAGCGGTGGGCGTCGCATGGCTTCGGCGAGCGGGTGCGGGGTCGCGGGTGTCAAGGAGTGGCCTCTCCCAGAACGAGGACATGCCGTGGTGAGGGCGTGCTTCTCGCCGGCTTATTTCCGCGCGGCCGTCGCCGGACGCGTGCCTGGGCGATGAAGGGACCGGCTACGGAGGAAGACTTTGCCTTACCCGCGCCTCGCCGATCCGCGGACGAGGAAGGAACAGAAGGTGATCCTGCTCCGTTAAGCGAGGTTCCGTGATGCCGATCGGACTCAACACGGGCGACTCCGCCTGGGTGCTCGTGAGCACCGCGATGGTGCTGCTCATGACCCCGGGCCTGGCGTTCTTCTACGGCGGAATGGTCCGTGCGAAGAACGTCTTCAGCATGGTCTTCATGAGCTTCGTCTCGATCAGCATCGTGACGATCATCTGGTTCGGCTACGGCTACGGCCTCGCGTTCGGCAAGGACGCCGGTGGGCTCGGCCTGATCGGCTGGGGTGACTTCCGCTTCGCGGACGTCCTGCCGACGGACCTCACCGGCAGAGTCCCGACGTACGCCTTCGCGCTCTTCCAGCTCACGTTCGCGATCATCACGGTGGCGCTGATCAGCGGCTCGGTCGCCGGGCGCATCCGCGTCGGTCCGTGGATGGTCTTCTCCCTGTTGTGGGCGACCTTCGTCTACTCGCCGGTGGCGCACTGGGTGTTCGACCGTACGGGCTGGATCAACAAGATGGGGACGCTCGACTTCGCCGGAGGGCTGGTGGTCGAGCTGAACTCGGGGATGGCCGGGCTCGCGCTGGCGATCGCACTTGGGCCGGGCATCCGCTACCGGCGCAGGGAGCCGCCGGAGCCCAGCAACATCCCGATGGTCATGATCGGCCTGGCCCTGCTCTGGTTCGGCTGGTTCGGATTCAACGGCGGATCCGCGATGGCGGACGGCAGGGTCGCGGTCAACGCCTTCGCGAACACGTTCATCGCCGGCTGCTCCGGGATGCTCACCTGGATGGCGGTCGAATGGTTCAGGAAGCGGCGGCTCAGCAAGCTCGGCTCGGGCACCGGCGCCGTCGCCGGGCTGGTCGCCATCACGCCCTCGTGCGCGTACGTGAACGTCGAGGGCGCCTTCGCGATCGGCATCTTCGCCGCGCTGGTCTGCTCGTTCGCGGTCCAGTGGAAGTTCGTGCTCGGGTACGACGACACGCTGGACGTGGTCGGGGTGCACGGCGCGGGCGGCGTCGTGGGCCTGCTCGCGCTCGGCTTCTTCTCGACCGGCTTTCTCGGCAAGGCGGGGCTGTTCTACGGCGGCGGGGGAGCGCTGCTCGGCAAGCAGGTCCTGGCGATCCTCGCGGTGATGTTCTACACCTTCGTCGTCACGTACCTGCTCGGCAAGCTCGTGGACAGGACGCTGCGGATGAAGGAGACGGAGGAGGAGCAGCTCGCCGGATCGGACCTCCAGTTCGGCACGGAGTGACGCTCACGGGGGCGGAGCGTCCGGAGGGCCGGGGGATCGCCGGGCGGCCGGCGGCGAGCTCGCCTTCGCGGGCACGCCCGCCGGCCTCGCCGCCACGACCGCCCGCCACGACCGCCCGCCGCGGGACGTCTGCTAACGGACCTTGACCCAGCCCCTGCCGATGAGGTCGTCCCTGGTGATCTCGTCGAGGTAGTCCCCGATGCTGCCGCCGTAGTCCAGCGTCACGGGCGCCCAGTAGTGCGACGCGCGGAACTTCCCGTAGTAGCTGGACTTGAGCCATACGTTGAACGACATGGTGATCTTGGTGTAGTCGAGCGAGCGGACCACGCAGTACACCCCGTAGTTTCCCGCGGAGTTCCGCTTCTGGGCGCCGCACTTGGCGCCCCTGGGCTTGGTCACGAACCTGACCTTCGACACGATGCCGTGCGGCAGGTCCGTCTCCAGGACCAGCGCCTCGTCGTCGATCTGGTCGGGACGGGTGACCGTGAAGGTGAAGCGGGCGGGCCTGCCCCTCCTGATCGCCGAGGGGTAGGTCACCCGGACCTTGGTCGTCCGCCGCTCGACCGTGGAGGAACCGGCGGACGCGTGCGCCGGGACGGGGGACATGACGGGGGACATGAGGAGCGCCGCCGTGAGACACGTGGCGGCGGTGAGGAACCTACGCATGATCGCCCTCTGCTTGGGGGAGTGTCGATTCGCTGGTGCACTCTTACGATCACAAGAGGGAATCTGTCCGGCAAGCACTTTTTGTCCATTCGTCACCCTCAGTCCGGGGGATGTTCGTGGACGGCGTCCTCCCCCCAGGGCCGCGATGACCGTACGGCCGTGAGGGGAGAAGCGGGGAAGGCACGTCAGTCGTCGTCCCCGGCGTCGTGGCCGCTGTCGTCGGTGCCGGTGTGACGCTGGTGGTGGTCGCCGCGGTCGTCATCGTGGTCGGCCTCGTTCTTCAGGACCGACCCCTTCACCGCGTCGACGGTGATCTCCCGCGCGGCGCCCTTGGCGGTCCGCAGTTCGATGTCCCAGACCTGGCGTCCGTGCTCCCACTCCAGCTCGGTGGCGGTGACCCAGCCGCCGGGAACCTTGGCGAGGGCCGCCCGTACCGCCTGCTCGTTCGAGACCGCGGGCGCCTTGGCCGCGGACGGGGAGGCGGAGGGGGCGGAAGCCTGGTCCGCGGCGAAGGCGGCGGTCCCGCCGGCGGTGATGGCGGCCGCCGCGGCGAGTCCGGCGATGATCGTGAGCTTGCGCATTCTGACCTCCGGTGCGTTCGGTGTCCTTGCTGACACCCGAAGGTTCTCCTGATCAGTCATAGCGGCGAGCTTCCGGAACCCTAACGAGGAGTTAATTCGGCGGAGGCCCGAGTTCCACGATGACGAGCGCGCCCCCGTCCGGCCCTCCGGCCGTCTCCAGCGAGCCGCCCGACCGTTCGGCGGCTCGCCGGGTGATGTCCAGCCCGAGGCCGGTGGAGGCTCCGCCGCTCACCCCGCGCCGCGCCGGGTCACCGCCGCCGAAGCCCGGCCCCTCGTCGCCGACCACGAGTACGGCTCCGCCGCCTGGACGCCGGTCGAGCCGGACGGCGAAGGGCGTGCCCTCGGGCGTGTGCGCGAACACGTTCTCCAGGAGGGCGTCCACGCAGGTGGCCAGGGCCTCGGCGGTGAGCCCGACGAGGACGGGGGAGCCCGCCAGGTCGCGGGTGACCCGGCGGTCCTGGTCCCGGGCGAGCATCGCCCAGTAGTCCAGGCGTTCCGCGACGACGAGCGCCGCGTCGCACTCGCCGGTGGCGTCCTGCCGCGAACGCCGTGCCTCCTTGATCACCTGGGTGACCATGCGCTCCATCGACTCCACCGCGGCCGACACCCGCGTGGCCTGCTCGCTCTCCGGCAGGGCGTCGGCCTCCAGCCGCAACGCGGTCAGCGGCGTACGCAGCCGGTGGGACAGGTCGGCCACCGCCTCCCGCTCCTGCGCGAGCAGCACGAGGATGCGCCCCGCGAGATGATTCAGCGCGGTGGCGACCTCGCGTACCTCCCGCGGCCCCTCGGCGGGCGCGCGGGCGGACAGTTCGCCGGCGGCGAGCCGGTGCGAAACCCGCGCCAGCCCCGAGATGAGGCGGACCTGCGAGCGGGCCAGGCGGTCGGCGACCACCAGGCTGATCAGGAGCAGCCCGAGGCCGAGCAGCCCGAGGATCGCCCGCGCCCTCGCCACGCCACGGGTCAGATCCTCGTCGGACACGAACGTGCGGATGACCGCCGTACGCGCCGACGTCCCCTGGACGGCCACGAGGATCTCCCGCCCTCCGGAGGCGTTCGCGGTAAGACTGCGGCCGGTGAAGGCGAGCCGGACCGCGTCCGACTCGGCCGCGGGCGCCCCCAGCACACCACCCGAGGGCAGGAAGACCGTGAGCGGGAAGCCGCCCGCGCTGTTGGCCTGCTCCAATGCCAGTTCGAGCCCGGTCCGGCCGCCCGCCGAGACCACGGGCACCAGCGACTGGGCGCGTACGAGCGCGTCGGCGGTGGCCCGGTCCGCGGCGAGCACGCCGGCCAGGAACGCGAGCGGGGCGAGGAAGGCGACCAGGGCCAGGGAGACGGTGGAGGCCACCAGGACGAGCAGGCGCCGCCTCATATGCCAGGGTCCACCAGCTTGACGCCCACACCTCTGACGGCGCGGATGTAGCGGGGCTCCTGCGCGGACTCGCCGAGCTTGTTGCGCAGCCACGAGAGGTGGACGTCGACGGTCTTGTCCGCCCCGCCGTACGGCACCTGCCAGACCTGGGTGAGCAACTCGCGCTTGCTGACCACCTGGCCGGGACGCGCGGCCAGATAGCAGAGGAGGTCGAACTCCTTGGGCCGCAGATCCAGGGACGTGCCGCGCATCGTCACCTCGCGGCTGCGCGGGTCGATGCGCAGCTCGCCCACGGTCAGCGGCCGCATGCCGTCGTCCTCGCCGCCCTGCAGGCGGCGCAGCACGGCCCGGATCCGCGCGTCGAGTTGTACGGCGCCGAACGGCTTGACGAGATAGTCGTCGGCACCGGCGTCGAGCACCCGGGCGATCTCCGACTCGTCGTCGCGCGCGGTGGCGACGATCAGCGGCACCGAGCTCACCGCGCGCAGCATGCGGATGATCTCGTAGCCGTCCACGTCGGGCAGACCGAGGTCGAGGACGACGAGGTCGGGGCGGTCGTCCATGGCCATGCGCAGGCCGGCCAACCCGGTGGAGGCGGAGGTCATCGCGTGGCCGCGCTCGGTGAGGGTTCGCATCAGGGCGGACCGGACGGCAGGATCGTCCTCCACCAGCAGGAGTTGCGCCACGGTGAACACGCTAACCGCACCCCGATGGTAGATCTGTCCTTTTCCTCCTCGCGTTGAGTGAGATTTAGGCAACCGTTAGCGTCGCGCGTCGGATCGTCGCATCAGGAGGAAGGCAGACCGTGCTTCCACAGGGCGGCCACGTGCGCGGCGAGTGGTCGTGGGACGCGATCGCGCGCTGGTGGCATCAGGAGGGCGGACAGGTCGTCACCTTCGCCGGCGGCGCTCACGACCCGTCGGCGCCGGCCCGGGGCTTCTCCGGACCGCCGTGGCCGAGTCCCGCGGATTCCGGCCCGGGGCGCATCCCGACGGCTTCCGGCGGCGACGCGGATACCGGGCAACACGACGCGACACGACGCAACACGATGCGACACGATGGGAAGACGCGAGTTTGTATCAAGGAGTTGCGACAAGTGACAGGATCGGGCACTCTTCTTTGTATCACTTGCTTGATACAAAGGAGTTGGCGTGGCCGCTGTGATCCCTCTCGCCCTCGCGGTCGTGCCGGTGCTGGTCGCCCTGCTTCTCGCGGTGCTGATGTCGCTGAACCGTGAGGTGCACGTGCCGGCCGGCGGGCATCTGCCCGTGCCGCGCGTCACCACGGGACGGCACCTGTGGTCGCGGCTGGCCGGGCTGGTGGTCGGCATCGCGGCCTCCTGGCTCGTCCTGAGCTGGGACGGCCTGGGCCGGGGAGCCATGCTGGCCGCCCCCGTCCTGGGGATCGGTCTCCTTATGGGCACGCTGGCGGGCGAGCTCGCCGTGTCACGGCCCCACGGGCCGATCCGCGGTGCGTCATTGGAGATCAGGAGGGCTCGCGACTACCTGCCGAGGTTCTCGGCGCCGCTGGCGGCCGCGCTCTCCCTGGTCGCCGTGGTGCTGCTGTCCGTCACCTCAGCCACGGCGAGCGCCGACGACCTGGGGCGTTCAGGGCGGGTGCTCGCCATGAGCAGCCCCGACGGCGCGGTGCGCAGTGCGACCGGTCCATGGCCCGGCTGGTTCTACGCGTGGCCGATGCTGGCCGTGCTCGCGGTCGCCTTCCTGCTTTCCGCGCTGGTGACCCACCGTGTCGTCCAGCGTGGTCGCCCGGGCCTCGACCCGGCGGCGAGAGCCGTGGACGACGCACAGCGTGCCCATTCGGCTCGTGTGGTCACCGCGGCCTATGGCCTGTGCGTGGCCCTGCCGCTGACCGGGGTCGCCGTCGTCGCCGCGGGTGCCCTCTTCCGGCAGAGCGATCTCGCCGGCTGGGCCGCACCCGGAGCGTTCGCGCTCCTGGGGGTGGCTCTCCTCGCCGCCGGCTCGGCCGTCTGGTATCTGGCCGAGCTGCTGTCCCGGCCGCGGATCAGGGCCTCGTGATCGAGGTCGATGTCACCAGTCCCTCTCCGCCGTACGAGCAGATCCGGTCGCAGCTCGCGGAGCTGATCAGGTGCGGTGTGTTGGGCGTGGGGACCCGGCTGCCTCCGGTGCGCCAGCTCGCCGCCGATCTGGGTCTGGCGGCGGGTACGGTGGCCCGGGCCTACAAGGAGCTGGAGCAGTCGGGATACGTCAGCGGGAAACGCGGTGGCGGCACCCGTGTGCTGGCGCAACCCGAGCCCCGGGCGGCGCGGGCTGACCTGATCAGGGGGCATGCCCGCGCCTACCTCACCGAAGTCGCCCGGCTCGGTGGGTCCATCGAGGAAGCGGTCGCCGCCCTGTCCGAGGTGGCCACGGCCGCAGAGGCGGTGGCGGTCTCGGATGCGGTGGTCTCGGATGCGCGCCAGGGCAGGGCCTCCGACGAACCTTCGGGGGGCCGAAGCAGGCTTGGCCCTTTGTAGGCGGATACAGGCGCGGCCCTTCACCGGGCGGGAGGAAGCCCCGGCTCTTCACGGGGGCGGACGCAGGCCCCGGCAGGGACGGGCGGCTCGGTCCGGCCACGGCCGCAGATGGCGGGACGGGCGCCTCGCCTGCCTCAGGTTGGGAGGGATTTAGGGCGGCGTTAAGGTCGGGGCTGGCAGGCTGGCCCCGTGAACCGGCGCTCACTTCTCGGGATCCTCGGCTGGCTGATCGCCGCCGCCGTCGCCACCGTGACCAGCACATGGGCGATCTCCCTGCTCGGAGAGGGGCTGACCCAGAAGGTGGTGTCGCCCATGAGCCAGGCCGACGTCGACCGGGCGCTCGCGGTCGCCACCGCGACCGGGGCTCCCGTGACGCCGAGCCCGTCCCCGACCGAGGGTGCTACGACGCCCGTGACCCCCAGCCCGGCCGCGACCGGGAGTCCCGTGACCCCCGTGACGCCGAGCCCGACCGCCACGGGTGGTGTCACCCGTGCGTTCACCGTCCCCGGTGGCTCCTTCGTCGTGAGCTGTGACCGCGACCAGGCGTCGCTCCTGTCATGGAGCCCCGCCCAGGGGTACGCCGCCGACGACGTGGACCGGGGGCCGGACCGGGAAGTCAAGGTGGAGTTCGAGTCGGAGGTCGACAAGGTCACCGTGAAGATCACCTGCCCAGGAGGGGTCCCCGTACCTTCCGCCAAGGTCCACGACGACTGACAGTGATGAATGTAGGTGAGCACCTCCCGCCAGGGCTTGACGGGACTGGCCGGAGAGCCGCATGCCCGGCCCGCTGGCCGCCACTCGGGAGATCGGATCCGACGGCAGTCGCCTGAGGCAGGTCGAGTTGACCGAGTATGGAGACGCCCTACCCCTATGGGAACAATTCGGCAACGCCGGCAGAACTCCAGTGCGGGGTGCTCAACGGTCTCGCTTCCTGCTCATCGCTAGCAGCACAGCGCGAAGGAGCAACCACAGGAGGCCGGCCTGCATCAGTCCGCCGGCGGTTGCGACGATGAGCGGCAGGACGTTTCGCATCCACGACGGCCCGACCTCGGCGTAGCAGAGTCCAGCCACCTGGCAGAGATCGAGCAGGACGGTGCCCAGCGGGTAGGTGGCGGGACCGACGAACAGGAACGCCAGCCCGTTTCCTCCTCCTCCGATGAAAGACGGCAGGCTGAGAGCGGCGAGCCCTATGATCACGACGGCATACGCGCCCGCAAGGAACTCGGCCATGCTGAGAGGCCTAGGGGGATCCGGCTTCGCCGACATTCCACACTCACATGACGCCAGGAGACGGAGATCAGGCCACGAGCCTATGTGATCTATGGTCTCTCGGTCGCCGTAGCTGCAGGAGTTCCAGGCCAGGAAAGACAGGTGAGCAAGGTGCGAGTCACTGTAGTGGGCAGCGGCGACGCATTCGGTTCCGGCGGCAGGTTCCAAACCTGCATCGCCCTGGCACCGGAGGCCTCCGCCCCGCCACATGTCCTGATCGACTGCGGCGCGACCAGCCTGGTCGCCCTGCGGCAGCAGCAGATCGATCCCAACGAGATCGACACGGTGCTGATCAGCCACCTGCATGGTGACCACTTTGCAGGGCTGCCCTTCCTGGTCCTCGACGGGCAGTTCCGCCGAAGGACCCACGACCTGACCGTGGTCGGCCCACCCGGAACCGGCGCCCGGCTGGCAGAGGCGATGGAGACGATGTTCCCCGGCTCCAGCACCATCCAGCGCCGCTTCACCGTCCGCGTCAGGGAACACACCGACCGACGCGCCAGAGAACTGGGGCCGCTGCACATCACACCGTTCGAAGTACGGCATGCCTCCGGCGCCCCCGCCTACGCCATACGCGTCGAGACAACGACTGGATCAGTCGCCTACTCCGGCGACACCGAATGGACCGAAGCCCTGCTCCAGGCGGCCGATGGGGTCGACCTGTTCCTCTGCGAGGGCTACAGCCCAGCCCCGACCCGCTGGCACCTCGACCTCGACACTCTCCACCACCACCGCGACCGCTTCACCTGCCAGCACCTGCTCCTCACCCACCTGTCACCCACAGCACTGGCCGGCGACCTGACCGGCTGGCACATCGCTCACGACGGCCTTCATGCCGACGTGTGACTGAATCCGACTCGTCTCAAACACCCACTGACCGCGGCCCTGCCCGTGGCCCGCGACGGGTCGCCGCTTGACATCCGTGGGAGCATCCCCGGCGTGCCGGTTCAGCGGCGGTGGCGCCCTCGGCGGTCGCGGCGCAGACCCCAGACCAGGAAGTACAGCGCGGCCGAGACGACCGCCCAGACGACGAGCCCGGCGACCAGCGCGATCCACGTCGGGATACGAGACCCCAGCGTCCAGACGCAGGCCGCGTACGCGGTCATGCCGAAAGCGCCGAGGACGGCGCCACGGGCGTCCTGGGCGGCGGGCACCCGGTCGTGCTCCTCGTGCTCGATCAGGGTGAGCGTCGCGGCGAGGATGGCGGGAAAGGCGAGGAAGACGCCGCCGGTGACCGGGCCCCGGTAGTGTCCGATCAGCCCGGCCACCACCGAGATCGCCGCGCCGAAGACGAACCGTGTCACCATGTCCCGCCTGGTGACCTTCTTCAGGCGTGACGGCTGGATCCGGATCTTCCTGGAGGGAGTCATCCGGCGACCGTGATCAGCGCTCGGCAGGCCGCGGCCACGGCTATCCAGACCCCGAGCGCGGCGGTCGTGCCCCCGACCGCCCCCAGCCGGGTGACGAGGGGTACGGCCGAGGCGCAGTAGGCGATCATCGCGACCGACCCGGCGATCATCCCCAGCGCGGATTCCGTGACCTGCGGGCCTCCCTGGAACAGCAGGGTGAGCGACATGCCCGCGAGTGCGACGGCGGGAGCGGCGGAGAAGACGCCGGCGAACTGCTTCGGCGTGACGAGTTCTCCGATCAGCGCGAAGACCATGACGAACAGGCCGCCGCAGAGCCCCCGCGTGGAGAGCACCAGCCACTGGCTCAATCCCGCCTCCCACAATCCGCCGCCGGCCTCCCGCTCCACCGTCCCGAGGTACGGGCCCAAGCAGGGACCCGAGGCATGGGCCCAAGCAGGGACCCGAGGCATGGGCCGAGGCGTGAGTCGAGTCGCGAATCGACGAACCACGGCGCGTCATACGCGGACGGCGGACCGGAGATGGGTGCCTTTGTAACACTCGCGGCGTCGTTCCCGGCGGCGCCGTGCCGTACCGGTGACCGGCCTTGGGCGGGGGATCACCGTTCCCGGACCCGCAGCGTGGCCGGGGCGGCCGTCCGGGCCGAATCTCGGGCGCGGGCGTCAGGGCCAGGCGTCAGCGGCGTGCGTCAGGGGGCGCGTCAGGGGGTGAGCCGGGCCAGGGCACCGGCGTAGATCTCGACGGCCTCCTCGATCCGGGAGATCTCGCAGTACTCGTCGGTGACGTGCGCCTGCTCGGGCTCTCCCGGGCCGCAGATCACGGCCGGCACCCCGCCGTACGCCGCGACGAGCACCGAGGCGTCGGTGAAGTAGCTGGCCGCGGGCCGGTCGCCAGGTGGGAGGGCGCCCGCCGCGAGCAACGCCTGGACGAAGGGGTCGTCCGGGTCGGTCCACACCGCGGGCAGGTCGGTCAGCACCTCGAGCGCCGTCTCGTCCCCCAGAGTCCGCCCCAGCCGCTCGCGCAGCCCGGCGTGGTCCTGGCCGGTGACGGTGCGCAGGTCCACGGTCGCCTCGGCGAGATCGGGGACGGAGTTCACGTTGATCCCTCCGTGCGCCGTGCCCACGTTGGCGGTCGGCGCCCCGAGCCACGGGTGCGCGGGAACGCCGAGGTCGAAATGCTCCACGACGCCGATCGCGCGCGCCAGCTTGTAGATCGCGTTGTCTCCCAGGTGCGGCATCGAGCCGTGCGCCGTCCGGCCACGGGCGACCGCCTTCAACCACAACGCGCCCTTGTGCCCGAGCAGGGCGCGGTTGGCGGTCGGCTCGGCCACCAGCAGCGCCCGCGCCTCCCGGACCATCCCGAGAGCGATCATGTCGATCGCGCCCTCGCACCCGGTCTCCTCGCCCGCGGTGAGGACGACCTCCAGGGCCGTCCGGGGCCCCGGGCCGCGTACGTGCCGCTCGGCGGCGACCACGAGCGCGGCCACCCCGGCCTTCATGTCGCTCGACCCGCGCCCGTACAGCCGGTCGCCGTCCACCTCGGCGGCGTGCGGGTCACGCGCCCATGCCTGGCCGCCCAGCGGCACCGTGTCCAGATGCCCGGTGAGCACGACCGGCGAGCCGGCCCCCCAACGGGCCACCAGGCCGGTGCGTCCGGGCGCGTAGCGATGCTCCCTGACATCGAATCCCGCCGCCGACAGACGCTGGGCGAGCGGCTCGGCGACCGCGGCCTCACCCCCGCCCACCGAGTCGATCCTGATCAGGTCGCGGGCCAGTTCCACCGCATCGCTCACGCGGTTCCCCTTCACTTTCCGCCGCCGGCGGCCACCGGTCGGCTGGTCTCACGTACGACGAGCCGGGGGGCGATCGCGACGCGCTGGGCGGGCCGCGGGTCGCTCACCCGGACCAGGCCGAGCAGGCGTACGGCCTCCGCCGCCATCTCCTCGACGGGCTGGCGGACCGTGGTGAGCGGGGGGTCGCACATCGCGGCGTGGCCGACGTCGTCGAACCCCACGACCGACACCTCCTCGGGCACCCGGACGCCGCCCGTCCGGAGCGCGCGCACCAGGCCGACGGCGATCTGGTCGTTGCCGCAGATCACCGCGTCCGGCATGGTGTCACCGTCGAGCAGCAGGCGACCGACCTCGACGCCCCATTCGAGGGTGAACTCGCCCAGGAACGGCGGCATGGTGGCGACCCCCGCCCGCGTGGCGGCGCGCTCGAACCCGGACAACCGCGACCTGGCCGAGGAGTTCATCAGGCGGCTGCCCACGAACACGACCAGCCGCGCGCCTCCCTCGGCCACGTGATCGACCGCCTGGGCGAGGGCGGAGTCGTCGTCCACGCCGACCCAGTCGGCTCCGCCGCCCTCGATGTACCGGTCGACCTGGACCAGGGGGACCCGCCGCGCGGCGTTCAGCACCGCGGGCACGCTGCCCTCGATGTCGCAGGGGCTGATGATGAGCCCGTCCACCCGCCGGGCCAGCAGCGTTTCGAGCCGCCTCGCCTCGACGTCGGGCCGGTACTGCGAGGCGCACAGCAGCAGGTCGCGCCCGGTTTCCTGGAGCTGGTGCTCGACCGCTTCCACGATCGTGGTGAAGAACGGGTTGCCGATGCCGGGCACGATCATGCCGATCGTCCCGGTCGTCTGGTCGCGCAGCGCCTTGGCGACCGCGTTCGGCTGGTATCCCAGCTCGGCTGCGGCGCGCGCCACGCGCTCGGCGACGTCCGGGGTGACCTTGCGGCGCCCGGAGAGGGCGCGGGAGGCCGAGGCGACGGAGACGCCGGCCGCTCTGGCCACGTCGTGGATTGTCACGCCCATCAAGTCATCACCGTGTAATCGATTTCCCTAGCGTGTCCGGGCCAGCACGGCGGTTCCGCCCTGCTGTGAGCTGCCTCACCGAGGAGTTCAGCAGAACGATAGATCGTTTCGGGGCTTACGTCACCTTGACGCCCGTTTGGCCTGGTCGCTAGCATCCCAGAAATTGGTAATCGATTACCACACTCCCCAACACTTTTCTTTGCGGCTCCTAGAGCGGCCCTCGAAAGGCTGGTCCGATGGCACGATCCATTCGACTCACCCGCATGACCACGGCGACCGCACTTCTCGCGACCGGCCTGCTGGCCGCCGCGTGCGGTGGCACGGACGACTCCGGTTCCGCGGCCTCGGGCGGCGGAGACAAGCCGAGGGTCGGTCTGGTGCAGATCAACCAGCAGGCGATCTTCTTCAACGAGATGAACGCCGGCGCCCAGCAGGCGGCGAAGGAGGCGGACGTCGATCTGACGATCTTCAACGCCAACGACGACCCGGCCAAGCAGAACGAGGCCATCGACAACTTCGTCCAGCAGCAGTTCGACGCCGTCATCGTGGTGGCCATCGACGTCGAGGGCATCAAGCCCGCCGTCAAGATCGCCAAGGACGCGGGGATGAAGGTCATCGCGGTGGACGCGATCGTGGACTCCCCGTCCGTCGACACCCAGGTCGGTGTGGACAACGCCGCCGCGGCCCAGCAGGGCGGCGCGTTCGTCAACGACTGGGCCAAGGCGCAGAACCTCTCCGCACCGAAGATCGGTGTCGTCGGCGCGCTGAACTCGTTCATCCAGAACATCCGCAAGGACGACTTCGTCAAGACCGTCGAGGGCGCGGGCGCGAAGATCGTGCAGACCGTGGACGGGCAGAACAAGCAGGAGGCCGCCATGACGGCCGCCGAGAACCTGCTGACCTCCCGCTCCGACATGAACGTCGTCTACGCCACCGGCGAGCCCGCCCTGCTGGGCACCGTGGCCGCCGTGAAGTCGCAGAACGCGGGCGACCGGGTCAAGGTCTTCGGCTGGGACCTCACCAAGGAGGCGATCAGCGGCATCGACGCCGGCTGGGTCGCCGGTGTCGTCCAGCAGGACCCGAAGACCGAGGGCTACGAGGCGGTCAAGGAGGCCAAGGCCCTGATCGGCGGCGCCCAGGCCAAGAAGAACATCGACGTGCCGGTGACGATCGTGACCAAGGACAACGTCGACCAGTACCGGGCCACGTTCAAGTGAGCGAGGAAGCGGCTCCGGTGACCGGCAGGAAAGCGGAGGGCGTGGACCGTGTGGTCATGCGCGACATCCGCAAGCGCTACGGAATGGTCGACGCGCTGCGTGGTGTGACGCTGCGCGTCGGCCCCGGCGAGGTGATCGGGCTCGTCGGCGACAACGCCGCCGGCAAGTCCACCCTGATGAAGGTGCTCGCGGGCGCGGTCGTGCCGGACTCCGGTGAGATCGTCTTCGACGGGCAGACGGTGTCGTTCGCCACGCCGCGCGACGCCCGCGAGCTCGGCATCGAGATGGTCTACCAGGATCTCGCCCTCTGCGACGACATCGACGTGGCGGGCAACCTGTTCCTCGGGCGCGAGCCGCGCAAGGCCGGCGGCCTGCTGCTCGACATCGCGCAGATGCACAAGGACGCCCGCCGCCACCTGGACGCGCTCAACATCCGGATCCCCCTCACGGACATCCCGGTGGGCGGCCTGTCCGGCGGGCAGCGCCAGGCCGTGGCCATCGCCCGCGCGGTGACCTTCGGGCCGAAGCTGCTGATCCTGGACGAGCCCACGGCGGCGCTGGCCGTCGCCGAGGTCGAGACCGTACTCGAACTGATCAAGACGGTCTCCGCCCAGGGTGTCTCGGTGATCCTGATCACGCACCGCCTGCAGGACCTGTTCCGGGTCTGCGACCGGCTCTGCGTGATGTACGAGGGCACCCTGCGGGCAGACCTCGACGCCAAGGCCACCAGCCTGGAGCGGCTCGTCTCCGAGATCGTCGCCCACGACCAGATCGAGAACGACAGGACCGGGCACGACAAGACCGAGGGAGCGCGACGGTGACCGTCACCAGCGAGCGGGTCGTGACCACGAGGGCGGCCCGCGCCAACGCCCACATCGGCAAGCACGCGCAGACGATCGCCATCGGCGTCGTGCTGGTCGTCCTGCTGATCTTCTTCGCGTTCTCCGCCGACCGGTTCGCCACCACGGGCAACCTGCTCAACCTGATGCGGCAGATCTCGCCGACACTGATCGTCGCGATCGCGATGACATTCGTGATCAGCACCTCCGGCATCGACCTGTCGGTCGGCTCGACGGTCGCGTTGTCGGGGTCGCTGCTGGCGATCGTGTTGCAGCATGGCTGGGACCCGACGCTGGCGCTGATCGCCATTCTCGCGCTCGGCGCGCTGATCGGGTTCGTCAACGGCTGGTTCTCGTCGTACCAGAACATCCCGCCGTTCATCGTCACGCTGGCGATGTTGTCGATCATGCGGGGCACCGCCCTGCGCGCCACCGAGGGGTACTCCACCCCGATCGACGGTGAGCTGTGGATCGTCCAGCTCGGGCAGGGCCGCGTCGGCGGCATCCCGGTGCCGGTCATCCTCGCCGTCGTCATCGCGGCGGTCGGCTGGCTCACCCTGACGCGTACGCCGTTCGGCCGGTACGTGATCGGTCTGGGCTCCAACGGCGAGTCGCTGCGCCGTACCGGCGTGAACACCCGGAAGGTCGGGCTGGCCGTCTACGTGCTCACCGGCCTGGCCGCCGCCCTCGCGGGAGTGCTGATCGCGACCCGGCTCAGCTCGGGCTCGTCGAACGCGGGTTCCGGGTTCGAGCTGGAGGTCATCACGGCCGTGGTGCTCGGTGGCACCAGCCTGTTCGGCGGCCGGGGCAGCATGCTCGGCACCATCCTGGGCGCGCTCACCCTCGGCGTCATCGCCAACGGTCTCGTGCTGCTGCACGTCTCGCCGTTCTACGTCCAGATCGTGCAGGGTGCCATCCTGCTGCTCGCGATCTTCGCCAACAGCAAGGTGTGGGCCAGGTTCGGCGCGGTGCGAAAATGACCGGTATGGCCGGTATGACCGGGACTGGGGTCGGTACCCCGAGCACCGTGACCACGGTGCTCGGCCCGGTGCCCGTCGAGGAGCTCGGCATCACCCTCTGCCACGAGCACCTGCGCAACGACGGCGCCAGCGCCTGGCATCCCGCCCCGGAAGGCGACGCGGAGGGCGAGGCCATCGCCGGGTCGCCGGTGCGGATGGAGTTCCTCGGCCGGCTGCGCAACGATCCCTACCTCTCCCGCGACAACGTGTCCCTGGACGACACCGGTGTCGCGATCGAGGAGGTGGCGAGGTTCGCCGCCCGCGGCGGGCGCACCCTGATCGAGGTGACCCCCGAGGGTCTCGGCCGGGCACCGGCCGAGCTGGCCACGATCGCCCGCGCCACCGGCCTGAACGTCGTGATGGGCTGCGGCTTCTATCTGGAGCGCACCCATCCGGCGCGGGTCCGCGACATGAGCGTCGCCGACGTCGCCGACGAGATCGAGCACGACCTCTCGGCGGGCGTCGCGGGCGTGCGGGCCGGCGTGATCGGTGAGATCGGCGTCTCCCCGGACTTCACCGCCGCGGAGGAGAAGGTCCTGCGCGGCGCCGCGCGGGCACAGGCCCGCACCGGGGTGCCGCTCTCCGTGCACCTGCCCGGATGGGTACGGCACGGCCACCGCGTACTCGACGTCATCGCCGAGGAGGGCGGCCTGATCGAGGCCACCGTGTTGTCGCACCTCAACCCCAGCGGGCGGGACCGCGACTACCAGGTGGCGCTCGCCACCCGCGGCGCGTACCTCGGATACGACATGTGCGGCATGGAGTACCACTATCCGGGCGAGGGCCAGTCCCCGTGCGACGACGACAACGCCGCGGCGGTCGCCTGGCTGCACCGCGCGGGGCTGGGCCATCGGGTGCTGCTGTCCCAGGACGTGTTCCTCAAGACCATGCTGGTCCGGTACGGCGGCACCGGCTACGCCCACATCCTGACCCACTTCGTGCCGCGCCTGCACGAGCACGGGCTGACCCCCGCGGACACGTCACGGATGCTCGTGGACAACCCGCGCGACCTCTTCCTGGCCGCCACTGCCGCCACTGCCGCCGCGCGCTGACCCCCACGCCGCGCCCCATCCCCGTACTTCCGTACGAAGACACACGACACAATCGACATCCACTGAAGGAGACATCTTCATGACCCGCGTGCTGGTCGCCGGCGAATCGTGGGTGAGCGTATCGACCCACTACAAGGGCTTCGACGCGTTCACCACGACCACCTACCACACCGGTTTCGAGCCGCTGCGGGACGTTCTGGTCGCCGACGGCGTCGAGGTCGACCACCTCCCGGCGCACGACGTGCCCAAGCTGTTCCCCGGGACGATCGAGGCCCTGTCGGCCTACGACGTCATCGTGCTGTCCGACATCGGCGCCAACAGCATCCTGCTGCACCCCGACACCTGGCTGTCCAGCGGCAAGACGGTCAACCGGATCGAACTGCTGGCGAACTGGGTGGAGCAGGGCGGCGGCCTCGCGATGGCGGGCGGCTACCTGAGCTTCCAGGGATTCGAGGCCAAGGCCGCCTACAGCGGCACCGCCGTCGAGCGGGTGCTGCCCGCCCGGATCTCCCGGTACGACGACCGGGTGGAGACGCCGCAGGGCGTGCCCGGCCTCCTCGCCGGCGCCGCGCACCCGATCACGGCCGGGCTGCCCGCCGAATGGCCCGACCTGCTCGGGTACAACCGGTTCGAGGTGCCCGAGGACGCGACGCTGCTCGCCACGGTCGGCGGCGACCCGCTGCTCGCCGTACGGGAGGCCGGGGCCGGCCGGACGCTGGCCTGGGCGTCCGACATCGCGCCACACTGGTGCCCTGACGAGTTCGTGGCGTGGGAGGGGTACGCCACCCTGTTCACCCGCGCGGTCCGCTGGCTGGCCAAGGAGATCTGACGTGCCCATCCCGGTGATCCTCGACTGCGACCCCGGCCATGACGACGCCATGGCCATCCTGCTCGCGGTCGCGAACCCGGCGATCGACCTGCTCGCCGTGTCCACCGTCGCGGGCAACCAGACCGTGGCGAAGACCGCGCTCAACGCCCGGCGGATGCTCAGCCTGGCGGGGGCCACCGGGGTGCCCGTCGCGGCCGGTTGCGACCGGCCGCTGACCGGGCCCCTGGAGATCGGCGACTACGTGCACGGGGAGAGCGGGCTGGACGGCCCGGCGTTCGGCGAGCCGGACGTGCCCCTCGACCCGCGCCACGGCGTCGAGCTCATCCACGACACCCTCGCGGCGGCGGACGAGCCGGTCACGATCGTGGCCATCGGACCGCTGACCAACATCGCCACCCTGTTCCGGCGCCACCCCGGCGACCGGGACCGGATCCGCGAGATCGTGATCATGGGCGGCTCGACCGAGCGGGGCAACCACACCCCGTACGCCGAGTTCAACATCGTCACCGACCCCGAGGCCGCGGCCGAGGTGCTCGAGAGCGGTGTCCCGACGACGTGGGTGGGGCTCAACGTCAGCCACCAGGCACTGGTCACCACCGACGTGCTCGACCGCATCGCCGCGCTCGGCACCCCGCTGGCCCGCGTCTGCGTGGAGTTGCTCACCTTCTTCGGGTCGAGCTACCACCAGGCGTGGGGCTTCGAGGCGCCGCCGCTGCACGACCCGATCACCCTCGCGTATCTGATCGACCCCCAGGTCCTGACGTACGCGCGGGTCGGGCTGCGGATCGAGCTCGACGGCGCGTACACCAGGGGAGCCACGGTCGCGGACCTGCACGGCCGGATGGACTGGGAGCCCAACGCCAACGTGGGCCTGATCCTCGACCGCGACCGCTTCTGGGACCTGATGATCGGCGCGATCGAGCGGCTCGGAGCGCCGGAATAGTCGCTGACCTGTAGAGATGCCTTTCGGGAATCCTCCACGATGCTCCAGGGTCATCCAGGGTGCGCCAAGATCAACGCGCACGAGTGACGCACGAGCATGAAACGTGCCCCGTCGCCGAGAGGTGACGGGGCGCAGTCGTGTGCAAGGGGACAGCCTCGGCTGGCCATCCGCGGGGGAGACGTACGAGTCGGGGTCCTCTCGCAGCAGAGCGATCGAGGGGGGTCGGTAATCCGAACGTGACACTCGCTCGTCTCCTGTGTGGGCCGCGCACGCCGAGGTGGCCCAACCGGGGGTGGGCCCGTCTCCTCGATGGGGAGGCGGGGCCATCAATCACTTGCCTGTGATGATGACCTCATCGCTGGGAAGCAGCCGGGGTGCAACGCCTTCGGCCTCAACGACGACCAGGCCCACTCCCTCGTCGAGCCCCATCATGATCCGCTCTTCCGGAGTGGTCAGGCGGAACCAGACCCGCGTCTTGGAGTCGATCGCGAGCGTCTTGCGCTCGGGCTGGACGCGAACCTGTGACCCTTCACCCTTATTGGTGGCGACCAGGCCCTCGGCGCGCAGTACGCCGAGCGCCTTGCGGACGGCTTCGCGGCCGACGCCGTACTGCGTGGCCATCTCGTGTTCGCCGGGGAGCACCGTGCCGGGCGCCAGTTCGCCGGCGCGGATCATCTCCTGTAGCCCGTGGGCGAGCTCGGCGAGCAGTTGGCCGAGCAGGGGCGGCTCTTGGAGAAAGCCCGCGCGTGAGCTTCATGGGCTACGCGGGGCATGGACCGCATGTCGCGCACGCCCTCGCCACATGCGAGGCGATCGAGTGGCATGAGGCGGTTGCTCCGGGCCCGCGATGCCGAGCTCTCCGATGGACCTGCAAGTGCCGGGCGCCGCGCTACTTCCTGTACACGGGCGGCGGCCCTCTCTTCATCGGCCGCCAGGACGGCCGGGGCTGGCACGAGAGCACGCGGTTGCCCTACCGCCAGGCCGAGGAGCTGTGGATGCGGCTCCTGACCGGCGAGGCACGGTAGCCCGGTTTCCCCACTGATTGAGCTGCTCCGCTGGTCGCTTCACCACCGCGACCTGCGGAGCCTGGCGGCGCCGCTCCCTGGGGAGGGATTCACCTCGCGAGGCCGCCACCTGAGGCCCCAAGCGGATCGATAACGATCGCCAACCCTTCCTGAGCTGTCCACGTCCTTACGCGCGGCAACCCCTGACACGAAGGAGCAGCAGCAATGCATCCCTACAGCTACCCCCAGCCGTCCGCCCCTCAGAAGCGTCGTGGGGGCGTGGCCCTAGCCATGCTCGGAGTCACCCTCTTCGCGGTAGTCGCCTGCACGGCGGGCATCGCCACGGTCGCGGACAAGACTCCTTCCGGCCAATCTGTCGGGACCGGCACGACCGTCGATGCGGAGCCAGCCGCAGAGGAGCCCACCCCGGCAACCGTCACGCTGAAGCCATCAGACCTGAAGCTCAAGGTGACGCTCCTGGACAAGGAATGCTTCGGGAGCGCCGGCTGCAACATCACCTATCGGGTCGTCCCGACGATCGTCGGCACCATGCCCGACCCCGACCGAGAGTACGAGGTCATCTATGAGGTCCGCGGCGGCGAGGACGGGCCCCAGATCGGCCGGTTCACCATGCAGGGTGACCAGGCCCAGGTGACGGAGGAGTTCATCTCTACGCCGTCGTCGTTGTCAAAGCTCACCGCGAAGGTGACCGAGATCAGCTGAACGCAGAAGGCCCCCATCCGGCGCCAACCAGATGGGGGCCGTCCTACAACCGGACGCCTGGACAGAGGAGCCCGATCAATGGATGACCTTAAGAGCGCTGCCGTGGCGGCGCCAGAGAACACTCTTTCGACGCTAGTCCTGTCCGCTGGACCGGCCGATCCGCCCGGCTAGCAGACCGGCCGAAACCGCCGTATTTTTCTTCGTTTCGGCCCCCTGCTCCAGCGGCGTGAACCGGCTGACGCAGTCATCGCGGCGCCGCGCGAGTCAGCCGAGCCGGACACCAGGACCGTCGCCGAACCGCCGTCCCGTGCCGTCCCGGCGCCGCGCCAGGGGCGGACGTGGCCCTCGGCCAGCTCGCCAAGTGGTGCTTCGGTCTGGAGAACGCCGGCGACGCCAAGTTCGGCCTCTCGGAGGCACAGCGGGACGCCGGCGCCCGGCCGCAGCTGTGGGCGAACAAGCAGCCCGGCATGTCCTACCTGGACGCCCCGTCCATCCCTGACGAGCGGATCGCGATGCCGAACCGGACCTGGGACTGGGGCGAGGACGACCAGGAGGCCAACGCGCGGATGCGTCGGCACGCCGAGGCGTGGCCTGCGAACGCGAAGGAGGTCGACGAGTTCACGGCGATCATCTACGCGAACTACGGCCCGGACGCGCTCGCCGGCGACGGCCAGGACGACGAGAGCGAGGGGAGCGCGGTGAGCGAGTACGTGCGGACCGAGGACCCGTCGCCGGAGATCGAGGCGGGCCCTGACGACCCGATCGAGGCCGCCGACGACGCGAAGTTCCCGGAGCGGACGGGTCTGAAGATGGAGCCCGGCGAAGCGCGTGGCGTGCTGCTCGGGCACCTCCAGGCGTGGGTACGCGAGGGCCGCAACGAGTTCGCCACCCGGGACCTGTGCATCGTGCGGCAGCGGACGGGCCTGTCCCGGGCGTGGATCATCGCCCAGTTGAACATGCTCGCCGAGGACGGGGTGATCGAGCGGGATGACGCGCGCCGCTCCTACCGGATCATCCGCGCGGACGTGCTCACACCGGAGCCTGCCGGGGTGTGACACCCGCTGACACCCGATCAAGATCAAAAAGTCTTGAGATTGCGCAGCCCATGCGCAGCCGTACGCGCGCAAGCAGGAGGAGAGTCAGGAACGATGGCGGCCGTGACCGGACAGGTGGAGTGCCGCGCGCCGCCATCGAAAGCGACCTCGTGGTCACGATCCGGCGTAGGCGGGGGTTGTCGGTGTTGCGGTTTCGCCAGGCGATGTAGCGGCGGATCAT
>NZ_JADDIL010000050.1:0-72730 GCF_020826795.1 Microtetraspora sp. AC03309
GTCCCCGGGACGGACCGAGAGGGGGCTCGGTGGGGGCGGCGGCCCAGGGACGGACGGCAGTCGGTCAGGGGGAAATCCGACGTTCGGTGTAGGGAGCTCAGGCCCCGGGGCGGACCGCGCCGACGAAGCTGCTCTTGCGGTACGCGTCGAGCTTGTCGATCCTGACCAGCGCGCCGGTGTGCGGCGCGTGGATCATCTTGCCCTTCCCGACGTACATGCCCACGTGGCCGCCGCCGCTCGTGAAGATGAGGTCGCCGGGCTTGAGGTTCTTCCAGGAGACCTTCTTCTTGACGCCGCTCTTCTGTGACCAGGTCGTGCGGGGGATCTTGACGCCCGCCTTCTCCCAGGCGTACTGGACCAGGCCCGAGCAGTCGAACGCGCCCGGTCCTGTGGCTCCCCATCGGTACGGGTCGCCGATCTGCTTCTTGGCCACCTTGATGGCCTTCTCCGCGAGGCGCTTCTGGCGGGCTGCCTTGGCCTGACGGATCGTTACTTTTGAGACTATGGCCGCTTTGGCGGAAGTCTCCGCCTTCGCGGCGGCCGCTGTCGTGGTGGCCGTTTCCAATGAGAGGCCGTCCGTCACCGGGTCGGCCGACGCGGGCTGGGCTCCGACGGCTGCGACAGAGGCGGTGATCGCTGCGCCACCGAGGGTGACGCGGGCAAGGCGGGACAGGCGTGCAGGGGTGCTAGACAGGATCGCTCCTATGGTCTTCCGCTTGCGCCTACCGGGTTAGCTGACGGATTCGGGCGGGGAAGTCGCCCTACGGCGCGAAAGGCGCCGATTCACCCCGGACCTTCGATGAAGGTCATTGGTTCCCCGGCTCCGTGCCTCCTGACTGCACGGACTCGGCATGTCGCCGCACCCGGGGGGATCGCGAAGCGGGTGACGACGACGGATGATCGGCACGAACGCGGCTGGCACCGGCGTTCATGGCGACGGCGTGGAGTGCACGTCGCGGGCCAGAAGTTACCGATTCGTGCCATAGGTCGGCAAAGTCCATGCCAAGAAATGGAGATCGAATAAAGGCTCCGGCAAAACGAAAACCCCTGCATACTCGATGCATTCCGCACTAAAATGTGACTCTGGTCACATATTACGAAACATGATTCGAAACTGCCACATTGGCACCAGCGGACACCGTGGAAGGTAGATCTATTTTGGTGATCACAATTCCACGTGACAACTCTCACATCGCGTGCGTGAATGTCGATCGGACCCAGGGTGCTTCCCATATGCCGCTTCCGCCGATGGGTGAACGTGATCGCGAAATCATGATTTCCACCGTCGAATCGCCCCGTATAACAGGATCGGAGTGATCCGGCCGCGTACAGCGGGACCGGTTGCTCCTTGAGGCGTCCGTTCGTGCGGGCGTTCAGGATTCACCGACCCCGGCCGCGCCCATCGGCCTACGGCCGTCCCCGGGGGCTCGATCGAGCGCCCCACGGGCTCCAATACGGCTCTCAGGGCCGGAACCAGGGGAAGCCGGGCTCAGGAGGGACCGGGCCAGGGGACATCGACATGGAACCTCGCCGCAGAGCACCGGCGCGCTCAGCGGCGTCCGACCGCGCGGACACCGCCGAAAGCCGCGCGGACACCGCCGAAATACGCGGCCCAGGACAGATCCGAGGCCTGCGGCCCCGAGACAGTGTGACGGCGGTGCGGATGGGACACCAACGGGTGTGCGGCCGGGGCACCGGCGATCCGGTGCCCCGGCCGGGGCGGTCGCCGGAGTTCCCGGCGGCCGAGATCAGGGACGTACGGCGCCGATGGCGTTGTACTGGGCGAGCGTGACGACCTTCACCACATCGCCCGTCCGGGGAGCGTGGACGACCTTGCCGTCTCCGGCGTAGATGCCCACATGCCCGTACCCACTGTGGAAGAGGAGGTCGCCCGCCTCCAGGGCGTCGAGTGAGACCCTGCGGCTGGCACCCCAGGCCCACTGCTCGAAGCTCGTACGCGGCAGCGAGACCCCGCCGCTCGACCAGGCCGCCTGGACGAGCCCTGAGCAGTCCCAGGCCCCCGGCCCGGTCCCGCCGTAGCGGTACGGCTTGCCGATCTGGCGGTAGGCGAACTGGAGCGCGGCGAGCGCGTTGCCGGAGGCCGAACCCGTATAGGCGATGCCCGCACTGTTGGGGTTGCCGGCGTTGTAGGCGCCCAGGCGACGCAGCAGCTCGGTCTGCTCCTTGACCAGTTCGTCGGCCTTCTTCTTCTCCTTGAGGAGATCGGCCTTGACCTTGGCCGCTTCGTCGAAGGTGCTCTTCTTCTGGTCCCGCTGCCGTTTGAGGTCGGCGATGGCGCCCTGGTACTCGCTGAGCCGCCGGGCACGCCCCTGGGAGAGCTGGTCGAGCGCGGCGAGGCCGCTGAGCATGGACTCGGGGTCCGGGCTGTAGAACAGACCGAAGGAGACGACATCCCCAGTCTGGTAGGTGCTGTTGGCGACCGTGACCAGCCCCTCGCGCAGCTCCTCGACCTTGCTGGCCTGCGCCTTGTAGGTGGTATTGACCGCGATGTACTGCTTCTTGGCCTTCTTCCACTTCTCGTTGGCCGCGTTGTACTGATCCACGATCTTGTCGGCCTGCTCGTCGAGCTTTTTCAGCTTGGCCTTGGCCTGCGCGACGGTGGGCTTGGGATCCGCCTGCGCGCCGGTGATGGGCAGCAGAAGCGCCACAGCGGCCAAGCCGACGGCCACCGGTACACGCCCTCGCACTCAGGCCCCCTTCGTCATAGACAAACCTGGGGCGCGACTTTACTCAGGCGATCATGGCGATTCAACCTATTCGCAGGTATTCGACCTGATCATCACTTATGGCGATCAGCCTGGCACTCTAGGTGATCAAGTACGGCCGAGACGGCGGAGCAACAGGAGCGACGGCACCGGCCGCGCCCCCATCCGGCGCACCGAATCGGCCACCTCACGATCGGAGGAGACCACGGCGATGGCACGGCCGGACGGCTCCGCCTTGACCAGCTGCCGGATGAGATCGTCGGCGATCTGGCCGGGCGCGCTGAACATCACCCGGACCCCACGCGGAGCAGAGACCTGGACCGGCCCGTTGAGCTCGGCCCCGTCGAAGACGCAGGTCACCTCCACCCTTGCCTGTACGGCGAGGCCGCCCAGCCCGGTGAGGAGCCGCGCCCGCTGGTCCGCCAGCGTGAGGGACGGATAGCCCGTCTTGGTGACGTTGTAGCCGTCGATGATGACGTGCAGGTTAGGGATGGCCAGCAACTGGTCGAACAGCTGCGGATCGTCGTCGGCGAGCGCCCTGGCGGGCACCGCCCGCACGCTCGGCGCACCCGGCACCACGGCGGACACGTAGTCGGCCGGTTTGCTGATCATCGTGGGCAGGGCCAGCTCCTTGCGGAGCCCTGCCGCGGCGTCCTGCAGCGCGTCCATGAGCACCCGGATGCGGGCGTCCTCCACGCTGCGCCCCTCCCGGGCCGCACGACGGCTCGCCTCAAGGTGCCGCTCGGCGTCCGCGAGGCGTTCCTTGAGCTTGCGGACCTCGGTCTCCGCCGCGCCGCTGGCGTTCGCCACCCTGGCTCTCGCCTCGGCGGTCTCCGCCTCCATCTCGGCCGCCCTGCGCTCGGCCGCCTTCGCGCGCTCCCGCGCGTCGTGCAGCCTGCGTCGAAGGTCCGCGTTCTCCGCGCGAGCCACCCTCACCTGTTCACGGAAGCGCTCCGCCTCCTCCTTGGCGGCGGTCCGCTGGGTGGCGAGCTGCTCGCGAAGCCGGGCCTCCACCTGGTCGCGCCCCGCCTCGGCCGACGTGGCCTGCTCCAGGTCCTCGCGCGCGCGCTCGATCAGCTCAGGCCAGCTCGGAGGCCGGGTGAGGTAGGCCGCCGCGGCGACGAGCACCGGCTCGGCGGCGGCGGGCACCACTCCGTCGGCGAGACCCGCGACCAGGTCGGGCCAGGCCGACCGGAGCGTCTCCGCGACGGTCTCGCGGAACTCCTTGTCCGTTTCCAGCATGGCGGCGATCGGCGCGCTACCGAGGCGGGCGCGCTTGCGCGGATCGAACTTGGCGATGCCGCGCAACTGAGACGGAATCGCGGCGGCGGGCATGGACCCCAGCACCTGAGCCGCGAGCTCCACCACGTGTAACCGCACCTGCTCCGGCAGCGGACGAGACAGGCCCTCTCCGGCTGAACTCATCCGCTCGCTCCTCATCCTTGTCCTTTTTAAAGGGTACGGCTGTCGCGCCCCTGACCGGGTCGCGCATCACTCTCGCCTCAGCAGCCGCCCCTTCGGGGCTTTTCCCGCCGCATCATGGCGGTTCCCGCCCGATGCACGAACGTCGAGGCTAACGGAGTTCGCCCAACTGCTTGGTTGCGATACGGACTCGGAGCACCCTCGTCAAGCGGCACGGGCGCACTCTGGCGGCTCCGCGCACGGGCCCGCCGACCTGCGCGGCGGGACACCTCTCCCGCCTCCGCCGACGCCCATCGAGCACGATCGCAATGCGATCAGGGCGCGGGCTCACGAGCCATTCGGGAACCGATCACCAGTCGATTCGGGGGCCGGGAAGAGACCCCCTACCGGACGTCCCGCCACTCCTCCGGCACTTCCCCCGGCAAACAAACCGTGTTGCCGTGGACCCACACTTCCTCGCGCTCAGGAAACCCAACGATGCTCAGTTCAAAAGCGGCCACGTCTGCGTACACTTCCGGATGCGCGGGCGCGTCCGAATTATCCTCCTGAACGCGATAACCTCGGCTGCGCCAATGAGTCCGGACTGCTTTGACAGCAGCACGTGGATCATTGCTCTTGATGTCGTAGCTGTAGCTGAAGGACCTCTTCTGCGCCTGATCACACTGCCAGGGGCTCTTGGTCTTCATATACGGCACTGCTCCGTCAAGACCTACAGCCACGGCCTCATCCATTGATGCGACCATCCGCCGCAGTCCATCCGCCAACGTAGGCGGTTCGTTCTCAGTCATCAGGCATCCTTGCGAAAAAATCATGACCACGGCGACAAGAAGGGCGAACTCCTTAACCTTCATTCGGTTCGCTCCTCGCGATACCACCGAAGGGCATGGGGCCTTGATCTCCGGCAATCACATGAGCCATGTTCTTAGTCGCAATCTTGCTCTGGCCGGTGGTGGTGAAGTAGTCGCCGTGGGCGTGGGCGTCGACGCCCAGTTGAACGAGGTCGGTGTCCGTGCCGGTGGCGAGTCGGGTCACACCGCCGAGCAGAATCGGGTCCTGCCCGTGTCCCGCCCACGGCGTGGCGAGCAGGCCCAGCAACCCGGCCTTCGACGCCAACGAGATAACGGGAGCCACACTGATCACGTCGTGCGGATGGCGCAGGGCGTACAGGCGGGTGCCGGGGGCATGCAGAGCTTCGGCCGAGTACACCCCCCATCCCGGGCTCGCGACGGCGACGAGGTTGCCGGGCCGCAGGCCGGCGCTCACGGCGTGTCCCGTCACGGTGCTGCCGTAGGAGTGGCCGACCAGGGTCGTACGGACGCCTGCGCCGAGGCGTAGGCCGGTCACGAAGTCGCGGAGCATCGGCCCGCCGGCCTCGGCGTACGACGTCCAGGTGGCCTGCGTGAGCGACTGCGGCAGGTCGCAGCCCATCCACGCGATCGTCGCCGATCTCCCGCCGGAGAAGCGTTCGGCGAAGTCGTGCAGGGCCCGCGCGTTCGCGCCGGGGCCGTCGGCGTAGGTCTCGAGGTTGTTCCCGGTGCCGGGCACGGTGACGGCGACGGACGTCGCCGTGTCGAGGTCGCCGAACACCTCGGCGACGCGGCCCTGCCCCGAGGCGTCGAACAGCAGGAACTGCCTGGGCGCCTTCTCGGACACGACCCGTCCGTCGCGCACGGTCCGCACCTCGCGCGGTTCGAGCAGCCGGGAGAAGAGGGTGACCCGATCCGTGAGCCACAGTGTGCGGGCCTCGGCGCGGGCCTGCCGGATGAGCAGCCGGTTCGCCGCATAACGCAGGCCGTACGGCACGCCGCCGAGAGGCCCGACCAGGTCGGCGTCGGCGAGAGCCACCGCGAGCGCCGTGTCCGGCGGGAGCGCGGCGAAGAACCCGGCGACCGCCGCGTCACGGTCGGACCCGGCCTCGCGCGCCGCGACCACCTGGCGGAGGTCGGCGAGGGCCGCGTCGGCCGTACCCGAGGCGGCGGCGACCAGCGCGGCCCGGACGGCCGTGGGCTCCACCGGGTCGAGGGACACCGCGTCGGCCTGCTCGGCGATCGAGGCTCTGCGCCGCAGGTCCGCCGCCGTCGCCTCGCACCAGTGCCGGAGGGACCGCAGCCGCTCGGCGTAGTGCGCCAGCTCGGGATGGCGCGACACCTGGTCGAGACCGAACACCGGGGACAGGCCGGGGGCGACTCGCGGGGCCAGACCGCCCGACACGTCGTCCAGGCGCTCGGCGAGCGCGCGCATGGACGGCGCGTCGGCCAACCACAGCATGCTCACCAGCGGATCGTAGGCCATCGATCACGCTGCGTGTCGGCTTCTGCCAGGCTTGCGGCGTGACGTTCGAGAGTGACGCGATGCGCAGGGCGGCTCCCCGCTTCGACGAGCTGCTGGATCAGGTGGCGGCACTGCGCCGGTCCCCGCGCTGGACCGGCCCGGCCGCCGAACGCTTCGACCGGGAACTCCACGGGTGGCGCGGGACGCTGCACCAGTTCTCCGAGGATCTGCGGAGCGTCGCCGCCAGGCTGGAGCGGGAGGAGCAGCGGGCTGACCGGCCATCCCCAATAGGATGATCGCGTGCTGAACCCTACCTATCCGATCAAAACTCCCCGGTTGCTCCTCCGCCCCTTCACCATGGACGATCTCGACGAGTTGCACTCCTTCCACTCGCGTCCGGACGTCGTCCGCTACCTCCCTTGGGACGCGCGTACGTACGACGGGACAAGAGCGGCCCTGGAGACCAAGCTCGGGCAGGCCGCGCTGAGCGCGGAGAACGGCACCTTCAACATCGCCGTCGAGCTGCGCGAGACCGGCGCGCTGATCGGCGACATCTTCCTGTTCTGGCGCAGCCCCGAGCACCGCCAGGGCGAGATCGGCTTCGCGTTCCACCCCGACTACCACGGACAGGGGCTCGCCTTCGAGGCGTCCCGGGAGATCCTGCGGCTCGGCTTCGACGACCTCGGCCTGCACCGGATCTATGGCCGCTGCGACGCCCGCAACGACGCCTCCGCCAGGCTGATGGAGCGCCTCGGCATGCGCCGTGAGGCCCATCTCGTGGAGAACGAGCTGTTCAAGGGCGAGTGGGGCGACGAGCTCATCTACGCGATGCTCCGGCGGGAATGGACTCCCGCGGCATAACCGCGAACGCGGACGACCCGGGTACCGGCGTGGGGAATGTCGGTGACCGTCTCTAAGGTCAAGCGCGTGGAAGCGGTACAGGGCACTCTGGACGAGCTCGGCACTCCCCTCAGGGACGTGACGTTCGTGGTCTTCGACCTGGAGACCACGGGCGGTTCGGCGGCCGAGCACGCGATCACCGAGATCGGCGCGGTCAAGGTGCGCGGCGGCGAGGTGCTGGGCGAGTTCGCCACCCTGGTCGATCCCGGCGGCCCGATCCCTCCGTTCATCTCCGTCCTGACCGGGATCACGGACGCGATGGTCGTGGCCGCGCCCACGATGCCCGAGGTGCTCTCCAGTTTCCTGGAGTTCATCACCGGCGCCGCTCTGGTCGCGCACAACGCGCCCTTCGACCTGTCGTTCATCAAGGCCGCGTGCGCCGCCGGGGGCTACCCGCCGCCCGCCAACCCGGTCGTGGACACCGCCGATCTCGCCCGCCGGGTCCTCACCCGGGACGAGACGCCCAACTGCAAGCTCGCCACCCTGGCGCGGCTGTTCCGCAGCACCACCGAGCCCTGCCACCGGGCCCTCGCCGACGCCAGGGCGACCGTCGACGTGCTGCACGGCCTGATCGGCCGGGTCGGCTCGTACGGCGTGCACACCCTGGAGGACCTGCGCACCTTCGTCCGGGCGCCCAGTCCTGAGCAGCAGCGCAAGCGCCATCTCGCGCAGTCCGTGCCCGGCGCCCCCGGGGTGTACATCTTCGAGGACGCCAAGGGCGAGGCGCTCTACATCGGCAAGAGCTCGAACCTGCGCAACCGGGTCCGGAGCTACTTCACGGCGAGCGAGACGCGTCCGCGCGTCCGCGAGATGGTCGGCATCGCCGAGAGCGTCCGCACGATCGTGTGCGCGACCGCTCTGGAGGCGGAGGTCCGCGAGCTGCGCATGATCGGAGCGGCGAAACCGCGCTACAACAAGCGGTCCAGGTTCCCCGAGCGGGTGGTCTGGCTGAAGCTGACCGACGAGCCGTTCCCCCGGCTCAGCATCGTCCGGGAGATCAAGGACGACCAGGGCACCTACCTCGGCCCGTTCCCGAGCAGCCGCATGGCCGACGAAGCCCGCTCGGCCCTGCACGAGGCGCTCCCGCTGCGGCAGTGCACGCAGCGGCTGTCCACCCGCGTCCGTCGTGTCGCGTGCACACTGGCCGAGATCGGCCGGTGTGGAGCGCCCTGTGAGGGCCGCGAGAGCGAAGAGGGCTACTCCCTGCACGTCGAGAGCGCCAGGCACGCCATGGAGCGGGATCCGGAGGTGGTCTTCTCCGCGATCGAGGCGCGCATGCGCCGCCTGTCGGCCGAGCAACGCTATGAGGAGGCCGCTCTCGACCGCGACCGTCTCGCCGCCTACATCCGCACGGCGGCCCGCATGCAACGGCTGCGCTCGCTCACCTCGATCCCGCAGATGGTGGCGGCCAGCCCCGCCTTCGACGGCGGCTGGGACATCCACGTGGTGCGCCACGGGCGGCTCGCGGCCGCGGGGGTGATGCCGCGCGGCGCCCATCCGGTCCCCTACGTCGACGCCCTGGTCGCCACGGCGGAGACCGTGGCACCCGGCCCCGGCCCCATTCCGGCCGCCAGCGCGGAGGAGACCGAGTGCGTCCTGCGCTGGCTCGACTCCCCCGGCGTACGGCTGGTGCGGGTGGAGGGGACGTGGAGCCTGCCCGCGTACGGCGCCGGCCGGCTCAGAGACCGGGTCGAACGCGCCTACCAAGGGCTGCCCAGGCACCAGCCGCGGGAGGGCAAGCCCCTACGATGAACCACGATCCCGCCCGGCGCCTCCGGAGCGCGGGCGGCGTCCGACGACGCACTCGACGACACACTGACGACACAGGAGAACGCGAATGGTCACCGCGATCGTGCACATCAAGGCTGATGTCGACCGGATTCCCGAGGTCGCGCAGACGGTCGCAGAGCTCAACGGGGTCAGCGAGGTCTACTCCATCACCGGTGAGTACGACCTGCTCGCCATGATCCGCGTCGCGCGGTACGAGGAGATCGCCGAGGTCGTTCCCGGCCGCATCAACAAGGTGCCCGGGGTGCTGCAGACCGAGACGCACATCGCGTTCCGCACCTACTCCCGTCACGATCTCGACGCGGCCTTCTCGATCGGCCTCAACGACGGAGACTGACCCGCCAGCAGGCGGACCCGCATCTCGAAACCGCCGGACACGACGCGCGCGGTCACCGAGCCGCCGAAGAGCGCGGCACGCTCCCAGGTGCCGAGCAGCCGTTCCCTGGGCGCGCCGTCGTCCCGGATGGTCAGGTCGAGCACGCCCTGGGTCCAGCGCAGCCTCACCGCGGCCGACCGCGCCGCTCCGGGCCGCATGGCGTTGCCCAGGGCCTCCTCCACGATCCGGTAGGCCGACAGCTCCAGGGTGGGCCGGGCCTGCCGTACGCCCTCCTCGGTGAACGTCACGTCCAGCCCTGCGGCCCTGAACGCGTGCAGCAGGGCGGGCAACTCGGCCAGGCAGGGCTGGGGGCCTCGTGCGGCTCCGTCCACGCGCAGCAACGCCATCATGCGCTGCAGGTCGCCCAGCACCTGGCGGCCCGACTCCTCCACCTCACGCAGGGTCTGGATCGCCCGTACGGGGTCCTTGTCCATGAACACCCGTCCGGCGCCGACGCCGAGGGTCATCACACTCAGGTCGTGAGCGACCACGTCATGCAGCTCCGAGGCGATGCGGAGCCGTTCACGCGTGCGCAGCAGCTCCAGGCGGTCACGCGGAGGGAAACGGGGCCGCCACGGCGGTAGGAGAAGGGGACCTGACGGCCGCGACCCGCCAAGGCTCCGGAGCGTGGGCAGACATCGCCGGGAGAGGCGGACGAGGCAGGCAAGGAGGTGGCGCGTCATGCGGGCACCGTACGACTCGCGCCGCGCCGTACGCGTCACCTCAAAGGCGGACCGGGAATCCCTCCGGGGACGGACCCCGGCCCGCGCGGTTCAGGAGGCGAGAGCGCGGCTGATCTCGACCCAGCGGTCGAGCGTCGCGGCCGCGCGGCCGGTGTCGACCGCCTCCGCGGCCCGGGCGTAGCCGGCGCCGAGGGCGGCGACCAGGTCGTCGCCCGCTCCGTCGAGCGCGACCAGCGCGGCCGCGGCGTTCAGCAGCACCGCGTCGCGCACCGGCCCGGTCTTGCCCGCGAGCGTGTCGTGCACGGCGGCGGCGTTGAACGCGACGTCGCCGCCGCGCAGGTCGTCCGGCCGGGACCGGGCCACGCCGATGTCCGCCGGGTCGAACATCGTCTCCCGGGTCACGCCGTCGCGGACGACGAAGACGCGCGAAGGACCCGCCGTGGAGAGTTCGTCGAGCCCGTCCTCACCACGGAAGACCAGCGCCGACACGCCTCGTTCGGCGAAGACGCCCGCGACCACAGGAAGCATCCGGGCGTCGAAGACGCCGATCGCCTGGGCGGACGGACGCGCCGGGTTGGTGAGCGGGCCGAGGAAGTTGAAGACGGTGGGGATGCCGATCTCCCTGCGCGGCGGCCCGGTGAAGCGGAACCCCGAGTGGTAGACGGGCGCGAAGCAGAACGCGATCCCGGCCTCGACCGCGAGCCGCGCGGTGCCCTCCGGCGACAGGTCGAGGACGACCCCGAGGTGCTCCAGCACGTCGGCGGCGCCGCAGAGGGAGGAGGCGGCGCGGTTGCCGTGTTTGACGACACGGGCGCCGGCCGCCGCGGCGACGATGGCCGCCATCGTGGAGACGTTGACGGTGTGCGCCCGGTCGCCCCCGGTGCCGACGATGTCGACGACGGGCCCCTCGATGGACAGCGGGACCGCCCGGTCGAGCATCGTCCGGGCCAGGCCGGCCGCCTCGGCGACGGTCTCGCCCTTCGCCCGCAGCGCGACGGCGAAGGCGCCGATCTGCGCCGGTGTGGCGTCGCCGGACATGATCTCGCCCATGGCCCACGCCGTCTCGTCGGCGGTCAGGTGCTCGCCGGCGAGCAGGGCGGTCAGCAGGGACGGCCAGGTGGTACGCGAGTCCATGGAGAGGCTCCGTTTACGAGACGGGCTGGGCGGGGCGGGGCGATCCGGACGAGCTCAGCCGCCGGCGCATGAGGTCGGCGACGGTCTCGGCGACGGCCATGGGGTCGAGCGGCTGGGCGACCACGGCGTCGGCGCGGGACCAGTTGGCGAGCCAGCGGTCGTCCCTGCGCGCGATGATCAGCAGGATCGGGGGGCAGTTGTGGACCTCGTCCTTGGCCTGCCGGCTGATCCCCATGCCTCCGGCCGGGGCGGCCTCACCGTCGAGGACGGCCACGTCGATGTCGCCGGAGTCGAGGTACTTGAGCACGGCCGGCTGGGTGGCGCACTCGACGATCTCCACGAGGGGCACGTCCGCGGCGGGGCGCCGCCCGATGGCAAGCCGCACCTTCTCACGGGTGCCTGCGTCGTCGCTGTAGACGAGAACCCTCATGTCACGCTCACTGTCGAATCGCGGGATATGGTCATCGTGATGCTACCGGCGCACACGCCGTACGCGCAGCCCAGGGCTTGTTGCCAAGATTTTCCGGTTCTAAACGGAGCAAAACGCCTCTAACGGGGGGGCGTGCGGCGACCCGACCAGGGGAGCCGCAATAATGCTGCGCGTGGCGACAGCATCCGCAATTACAACGACGACGACACCGTACGGGTCCCGCCGACCGAACCTCGTTCAGGTCGGGACCATCGTTTGGCTGTCCTCTGAGCTCATGTTCTTCGCGGCGCTGTTCGCGATGTACTTCACCATCCGGTCGGTCACCCTCGGCCAAGGCACAGCCTGGCCGACGGACACCCATCTCGACATCCCGTACGCCACGGCGAACACGATCATCCTGGTCCTGTCCAGTGTGACGTGCCAGTTCGGTGTATGGGCCGCGGAAAAGGGCCAGGTCAAGAAGCTCAGGCTTTGGTACATCATCAGCTTCATCTTGGGCGCGATCTTCGTCGCGGGCCAGCTGAACGAGTACCGCACCCTTGTGGAGGAGGGCACGACCCTCGCCTCCACCGCCTACGGCTCCGTGTTCTACCTGACCACAGGCTTCCACGGTCTGCACGTGACGGGTGGACTGATCGCGTTCCTGTTCATTCTGGGACGCACGTACGCCGCGAAGCGCTTCACGCATGAGCAGGCGACCAGCGCGATCGTCGTGTCTTATTACTGGCACTTCGTCGACGTGGTCTGGATCGGCCTTTTCGCGACCATCTACATCATCAAATGATCGGAACGGGGAGATCGGTGAACTCCATCACCGCGCGACGGCGGCATCCCCTCGCGCGTTTTGCCGTTGTGGCGCTCGCGCTTGGCCTCCTCGGCGGGGGATACGCGCTTGCCGCACCGACCGGCAGCACCGCGGACGCGGCGGTCGCGTCCGGTAAGGCCGACGACGTGGCGCAGGGCAAGGACCTCTTCGTCGCCCACTGCGCCAGCTGTCACGGCCTGAACGCCGAGGGCACCAAGTCCGGCCCCACCCTGGTCGGCGTGGGAGCGGCGGCCGTGGACTTCCAGGTGAGCAGCGGGCGCATGCCCGCCTCCGACCCGGGAGCCCAGGCACCGCGCAAGCCGCTCGACGAGTGGGTCACCCCGCAGGCCATCGACCAGCTCGCGGCGTACGTCCAGTCACTGGGCGGCGGCCCGACCCGGCCGGCTGCCGAGCAGGTCGACCCGGCCAAGGGTGACCCGGCGAAGGGTGGCGAGCTGTTCCGGGCGAACTGCATCCAGTGCCACAACTTCGTCGGCGCCGGCGGCGCACTGACCTACGGCAAGTACGCACCCTCGCTGAACGAGTCGTCGCCCACGCAGATCTACGAGGCGATGGCCACCGGTCCGCAGGCGATGCCCGTCTTCAACGACTCGACGATCACTCCCGACCAGAAGCGGGACATGATCGCCTACATCACGAGCGTCCGCAGCCAGGTGGACCCGGGCGGCTCCGGTCTCGGCCGTATCGGCCCGGTGACGGAGGGTCTCGTGGCCTGGATCGCCGGCATCAGCCTGCTGGTCCTCGCCGCCATCTGGATCACCGCGAAGAAGCGACAGGCGCATTCATGACAGACAACACCATCGACCAGCCCGAGGATCGCGTACCGAAGCGCGTCATCGGCACGCCGCCCGCCACCGAGGCCGTCCTCAAGGACGAGACCGTCCACGAGACCGCCGCTCTGCCGGGCGTGATCTACCAGGACCCGGCGAGCGCCCGCAAGGCCGAGAAGACGGTCGCGCTGCTCTTCCTGATCGCCTTCCTGGCGGGCGTCGGCTTCATCGCCTCGTACGTCATCTTCCAGGTCGGGACGATCGACAAGACGGCGACGTCCAACTTCGCGCTCGGCGGCACGCTGGCGCTGGCGCTGCTCGCGCTGGCCGCCGGCGTCACCACGTGGGTGCGGCGGATCATGCCGAAATACACCATGATCCAGGAGCGCCACCCGATGGCCTCCGACGCCGAGACCCGCGAGACCGTCAAGGAGACGTTCCTGGCGGGCGCCGACGAGAGCGGCTTCGTCAAGCACGGGCTGCTGCGCCGGACGCTGCTGCTGGCGGCCGCGCCGCTGGGCCTGGCCCCTCTCGTCCTGCTGAAGGACCTCGGCCCGCTGCCGGGCACCAAGCTCCGGCACACGGTGTGGGGCGAGCCCACCAAGAACGGCAAGCCGCGGCGCCTCATCACCGAGGGCACCGGGCAGCCGATCCGCGCCGCCGACTTCAACTCGCCCGGCGGCATCCTGTCGGTGGTCCCCGAGGGGTACGAGCACGACCTCAACGCCCTGGCCAAGGCCACGCTGATCCTGCTCAAGTTCCGTCCGGAGGAGATCAAGTCCGGCACGAACCTGAACTGGACGCACGACGGCATCGTCGCCTACTCGAAGATCTGCACCCACGTGGGCTGCCCGGCGGCGCTGTACGAGCAGACGACCCATCACATCCTCTGCCCGTGCCACCAGTCGACCTTCGACGCGGCGGACGGCGCCAAGGTCGTCTTCGGTCCCGCGGCGCGACCGCTGCCGCAGCTCCCGATCGGGATCGACAACGAGGGCTTCCTCATCGCCAAGGCCGACTTCAACGTGCCCGTCGGGCCCAGTTTCTGGGAGCGCGGGGACGCGGAGGCGGAAGCTAGGGAGAAGGCGGAGAAGGCGTAATGGACACTCCTCCCAAGGCAATAGCCGGCGTCTCGACCTTTCTCGACGACCGCCTGGGCGCGGGCAGCTTCCTCAAGCGCAACCTGCGGAAGATGTTCCCCGACCACTGGTCGTTCCTGCTGGGCGAGATCGCGCTCTACTCGTTCATCGTCCTGCTGCTGACCGGTACGTTCCTGACGTTCTGGTTCAAGCCCAGCATGGGCCACGTGATGTACGACGGCTCGTACGAGCCGCTCAAGGGCATCATGATGTCGGAGGCGTACGCCTCGGCGCTGAACATCTCGTTCGACGTCCGCGGTGGTCTGCTCATCCGGCAGATCCACCACTGGGCAGCCCTGCTGTTCGTCGCCGGCATGGTGGTGCACATGCTCCGCGTGTTCTTCACGGGGGCATACCGCAAGCCGCGCGAGCTGAACTGGCTGATCGGCATCGGCCTGCTGAGCCTCGCCCTGTTCGAGGGTCTGACCGGCTACTCGCTGCCCGACGACCTGCTGTCCGGCGCCGGCCTGCGGATCACCCAGGGAGTCATCCTCTCGATCCCGCTGATCGGCACGTACATCCAGTTCTTCCTCTTCGGCGGGGAGTACCCGGGCGAGGACATCATCTCCCGGTTCTTCACGCTGCACATCCTGCTCATTCCGGGCATCCTGCTGGCGCTGATCACCGCGCACATGATCCTCATGTGGGTGCAGAAGCACACCCAGATGCCGGGCAAGGGGCGCACCGAGAAGAACGTGGTGGGCGCGCCGTTCTACCCGGCCTTCATGGCCAAGGCGGGCGCGTACTTCCTGTTCACCTTCGGCGTGCTGGCGCTGCTGGGCACGTTCGCGCAGATCAACCCGATCTGGTTGTTCGGGCCGTACACTCCGGCGGACATCTCGGCGGGTTCCCAGCCCGACTGGTACATGGGCTTCCTCGAAGGCTCCCTGCGTCTGATGGTCCCGTGGGAGATCAACCTCTTCGGGACGTCCGGAGGCACGATCCCGCTGAGCGTGCTGATCCCGGCGCTGGTGCCGCTCGGGATCATCATGACGGGCCTGGCGCTGTATCCGTTCCTGGAACAGTGGGTGACCGGCGACCGGCGCGAGCACCACATCGCCGACCGGCCGCGCAACAACGCGCACCGCACCTCGATCGGCATCTCGGCGGTCACGTTCTACGGCATCCTGTGGCTGCTGGGCGCGAACGACGAGATCTCGGCCAACTTCCACATCGGCCTGTACGAGACGACGATCTTCGGTCGGTTCGCCATCTTCCTCGGTCCGGTGATCGCCTACATCATCACCTACCGGGTCTGCATCGGCCTCCAGCGCAAGGACGCCGAGGTCGTGTCCCACGGTGTCGAGTCCGGCGTCATCAAGCGGATGCCGAACGGCGAGTACATCGAGGTGCACACGCCGCCCGCAGACGACATCCTGGCGCACATCCGCGGCAAGAAGGAGATCCCGGTCATCGAGAGCGGAGTCGACCGTGAGGGGATCCCGCCGAAGGGAGCCCGCTCTCTCATCGGCAGGCTCCGCGCCAAGATGAGCAAGGCCTACGGCACGGACCGCATCCCTCTCGAGGAGGGCCACGGTCACGGCGAGGAGCACGCCGCCGTCGGCGCCGGGGAGCGCAAGGAAGTTCACTGATTCACCACGTGAGCGGCCCGGGTGGGATTCCCACCCGGGCCGTTTCGTATGTATTCCCCGCCCGCACGGCCGTCGTCCCCAGCCGTGTGGCCGTCGTTCCCCGCCTGTACGGCCATCTGCCGCCGCTCCCTAGACGGCCCTCAGATCCTCCGAGACGACGAGCGGCCCGCACCCTCCGATTCAGAGGGTGCGGGCCGAGGTCAGCGGCTCACAGGGCCGTCAGAGCGGTTCGGTGCTGGCGCCACGCAGCCTGCTCCACTTGAGCCACTGCTTCCAGGACTCCTGCCAGTGGCCCCAGCCGTTCGTGGGGTCGAGCGGGCGCGGCGAGCCGGTGACGACGATCGGGTCTCCGATCAGGGTGTTGGTCATGAACCACTTCGCGTTCTCCGGGCTGACGTTGACGCAGCCGTGGCTCACGTTGGAGTTGCCCTGATCCCCCACGGACCATGGGGCGCCGTGGACGTACTCCCCCGTGTCGGAGATCCGTACGGTGTCGTAGACGGTGGTCTGGTAGTAGCCAGGGCTGCCGGGGCCGATGCCGGGTGAGGTCATGACCGTGACGAGTTCGCGGTCCATGGCCAGATGGACGCCCGAGGTGGTGTAGTACTTCATCTCGCCGCCCTTGCCCGCGCTGATCGGCATGTTGCGGACGAGCTTCCCGTCGCGTTTCACCTTCATGTGGTGGGTGCCCGTGTCGGCGTAGCTGATCTGGGAACGGCCGATCGTGAAGTCGCGGACATAGTCCTTCGTGCCGTACATCCCGTCGGCTCCGCGCACGCCGGCGAGCCGGGCGACGAGCCGGACCTTCGTGTGGGCCGGCCAGTACTCCTTGGGCCTGAACGTCACACGGCGGTTGTCGAACCAGTGCCACGCGCCCTGGATCGGCTTGGACGCCAGCACCTGCAGGTTCTTCTCGATCGAGACGCGGTCCGTGACGTCGCGGTCGAACGTGATCATGATGGGCATTCCGACGCCGACGGTCAGCCCGGTCAGTTCCTTGTTCGGAAGGATGGTCTGGACGTCGAAGGACTTGGCCGCCTTCACCGTGGAGAAGACGCTCTTGGTCTCGGTCGTCTTGCCGGCCGCGTTGACCGCCACAGCGGTCACCGTGTAGTCGGTGCCCGGCGTCATCGGCCGTGCGCTCCGCCACCTGGTCCGGTCGGCACTGAACATCCCCGCCACCCGTTTGCCCTTCGCCTCCACGGTGACGTCCTTCAGCGTCCCCCCGGCGGCCGACACCATGATGGGCAGCTCCGGGATCAGTCCCTGGGCGCCGTTCTCCGGCGTGATGCCCACGGCCGCCGCGGGCACGACGGCGACCTCCTTGTCGCGATCCGCCGCTGCGGCGGTACATCCGGTCGCCATCAGTAGGGCCAGCATCCCAGCACCAGCTCGCACGTCGGTCTCCCCCCGCCACACACCACTTGCATGGGGTTAGTACCCGATTACTGTGGGTCTGCGCTCAGGGCCGGGATGACAGCTGGCAAAGAAAAGCGTCGCGGCCGGCCAACAGGATCGTTGGCCGGCCGCGACGGGGAAACTCCCAGGTCAGTGCGAGAAGTTGCCCCGGTAGTACTGGAAGACGAAGCCGATCATGCTCAGCACGACGGCGAAGACGCCGATCAGGAACAGCCACATACCGACGGCGAAGCCGAAGAACGTCAACGCCGCGGAAAGGCAGACGAACAGCGGCCACCAGCTGTGCGGGCTGAAGAAGCCGAGCTCTCCGGCCCCGTCGCTGATCTCGGCCTCCTTGCTGTCCTCCGGCTGGTCACCGATACGGCGAGCCGTGAAGAGCAGGTAGTAGCCGATCATGAGGGCGAGGCCGACGGAGATGGCCAGCACCGCGGTACCGGTCGGCTCCTTGGACCAGAACCAGTAGACCACGTCCACGGCGGCGAAGAAGAGGCCGCAGAGCACGAACATCCATCCCTGGATCTTCATCGAGCCTCCTCCAGCTCAGGCTTCGCGGAAAGGTGCGGATACTTGATGTCGAACGCGGGGCGCTCGGACCGGATGCGCGGCAGCGAGGTGAAGTTGTGCCGCGGCGGCGGGCAGGAGGTCGCCCACTCGAGCGAACCGCAGTAGCCCCACGGGTCGTCGACGGTGACCTTCGGTGCCTTCTTCCAGGTGATCCACACGTTGTAGAGGAACGGCAGCAGCGACGCACCGAGGAGGAACGCGCCCACCGACGAGATCATGTTCAGGTCGGTGAAGCCGTCCACCGGGGAGTAGTCGGCGTAGCGCCGGGGGAAGCCGATGACGCCCAGCCAGTGCTGCACCAGGAACGTCAGGTGGAAACCGAAGAACGTGAGCCAGAAGTGGACCTTGCCCAGCCGGTCGTTCAGCATCCGCCCGGTGAACTTGGGCCACCAGAAGTAGAAGCCCGAGAACATCGCGAACACCACTGTGCCGAAGATCACGTAGTGGAAGTGAGCGACGACGAAGTAGGTGTCGCTGACCTGGAAGTCCAGCGGAGGCGACGCCAGGATGACGCCGGTGAGACCGCCGAAGAGGAAGGTCACCAGGAAGCCGACCGCGAAGAGCATCGGCGACTCGAACGACAGATGGCCTCGCCACATCGTGCCGATCCAGTTGAAGAACTTCACACCGGTCGGTACCGCGATGAGGAACGTCATGAACGAGAAGAACGGCAGGAGCACCTGGCCGGTCACGAACATGTGGTGCGCCCAGACGGTCACGGACAGACCGGCGATCGCGATCGTCGCGCCGACCAGGCCGATGTAACCGAAGATCGGCTTGCGGCTGAACACCGGGATGACCTCGGTGATGATGCCGAAGAACGGCAGCGCGATGATGTAGACCTCGGGGTGCCCGAAGAACCAGAACAGGTGCTGCCACAACATCGCTCCACCGGTGGCGGAGTCGAAGATGTGGGCGCCGAGCTTACGGTCGGCCTCCAGCGCCAGCAGCGCGGCGGCGAGGACCGGGAAGGCCAGCAGCACCAGGATGCTGGTGAGCAGGATGTTCCAGGTGAACATCGGCATCCGGAACATGGTCATGCCGGGCGCGCGCATGGTGATGATCGTGGTGATGAAGTTCACCGCGCCGAGGATCGTGCCGAGGCCCGACAGCGTCAGACCCATGATCCACATGTCGCCGCCGATGCCGGGCGATGTCACCGCGTTGGAGAGCGGCGCGTAGGCCGTCCATCCGAACGCCGCGGCGCCTCCCGGGGTGATGAAGCCGGCCACCGCGATGGTGCTGCCGAACAGGTAGAGCCAGTAGCTCACCATGTTCAGACGGGGGAAGGCCACGTCGGGCGCGCCGATCTGCAGCGGCATGAGCTCGTTGGCGAACCCCGCGAAGAGCGGCGTCGCGAACATCAGCAGCATGATCGTGCCGTGCATCGTGAAGAGCTGGTTGAACTGCTCGTTCGACACGAACTGCAGGCCCGGCTGGGCGAGCTCGGCGCGCATGACCAGCGCCATGACGCCGCCGATGAGGAAGAACACGAAAGACGTGATCAGGTACAGGTGCCCGATCACCTTGTGGTCGGTGGAGGAAAGCCACTTGGCCACGACCGAGCCCTTGGTGTACGGCCGGGCGGCGATGGCGGGTTGCTGGATGGCGGTCACTGTGCACTCCCCGCCTGGCTCTGGATGTACTGGTCGAACTCCGCCTGCGGCACGAGCTTCACCGAGAACAGCATCTTGCTGTGGTCGACGCCGCACAGCTCGGCACATCGGCCGACGAAGACGCCGGTGCGGTTCAGCGTCTTGATCTGGAACTTGTTCCGCACGTCACCGGGGAACACGTCCTGCTTGAACAGGAAGGCCGGCACCCAGAAGGAGTGGATGACGTCGGGCGAGTGAAGCTCGAACTCGACGTCGGCGCCGGTCGGCAGCACGAGCTGCGGACCCTCGGGGTTCTCCACGCTCTGCTTGGCCAGGTCGACCGGCACACCCTCGACCTTGGCGGTCTTGCCCTGGTACTCGGTGGTGAAGCCCCAGCTCCACATGCGGCCCTCGACCTTGACCTTCACCGGGGCGTTGCCGGAGACCTTCATGATCTCGGTCTCGTCGCGCGCGGTGAAGTAGAAGAAGACCGAGACCATGATGATGGGCACCACGGTGTAGAGGATCTCGATCGGCAGGTTGTACCGCACCTGGGGCGGCAGCTGGTCCGGCGAGTTCTTCTTCTTGCGGTGGAACGCGCATGCCCAGAGGATCAGGCCCCACACGACGACGCCGGTGGCCAGCGCCGCGATCCAGGCTCCGTTCCAGAGCGTCTGGGTGATGAGCGACTGATCGGTGGCGCCTTCGGGCATGCCGCCCCGGGACCACTGCTCAGTCGCCTGGGCGCTACACGCCGACGCGGACGCCACGAGCACCGCCAGAGCGGCGACGCGTGGCAACCGGCGGCGGGCCAACGGTCGCCGTGTCGTACGGCGGGTCGGACTCACGGATCGCCTACCCCACAGATGAAGCCCAGGAGTCCCTCTCCTGGGCGGTTCTTCAGATTTGCTCGTTCAAGAACGACCGGCGATGTCTCGCATCGGTCGCCCCTTTACTTGATTGAGTTCACGCTGGGGGACACATTAGCGCGGACCGGCACCGCCCCTCTGAGCAGCCCCCGTTAATGTCCTAACTGTGGTGTATCTGGACGCGGCCTCGACCGAACCCCTCCACTCCGCGGCGCGGGAGGCGCTCCTCGCCGCCCTCGACTCCGGCTGGGCCGACCCGGCCCGCCTGTACGGCTCGGCCAGACGGGCGCAGATGCTCCTGGAGCAGGCCCGTGCCGACGTGGCCGAGGTGCTGGGCGCTCGCCCCGACGAGGTCGCGTTCACCTCGTCGGGCACCCAGGCGGTGCACCTCGGTGTGCTCGGCACGCTGAACGGGCGCAGGCGGATCGGCCGCCACCTGGTGGCCGGCGCCGTCGAGCATTCCAGTGTCCTGCATACCGCCGAGGTGCACGAACACGAGGGCGGCACCGTGCGGATCGTGGGCGTGGGCCGTACGGGCCGGGTGGACGCCGAGGCGTTCGCCGAGGCCGTCTCCGTGCCCGGTACGGCCCTGGCCTGCCTGCAGACGGCCAACCACGAGGTCGGGACGCTGCAGCCGGTGGACGAGGTGGCCGCCGCGTGCCAGGAGGCGGGCGTCCCGCTGCTGGTGGACGCGGCGCAGTCCGTGGGACGGCTCCCGCTCCCCCGCGGCTGGTCGGTGCTGACGGCGAGCGCGCACAAGTGGGGCGGGCCCGCCGGCGTGGGGGTGCTGGCGGTGCGCAAGGGGACCCGCTGGCGGTCGCCGTACCCGCAGGACGAGCGGGAACGGCGCCGCGTGCCCGGTTTCGAGAACGTCCCGGCGATCGTCGCGGCGGCGGCGGCGCTGCGCGCCAGGGTCGCCGAAGAGGAGGCGGAGGGTCCGCGGCTGTCCGCCCTGGTCGACCGGATCAGGACGGAGGTGCCGCGCCTGGTGCCGGACGTGGAGGTGGTCGGCGACCCGTTGCAGCGGCTGCCCCACATCGTCACCTTTTCGTGTCTTTATGTGGAGGGTGAGGCGCTGCTGGCCGAGCTGGACCGGGCCGGTTTCGCGGTCTCGTCCGGGAGCTCGTGCACCGCTAGTACGCTTCGCCCATCGCACGTGCTCGAGGCGATGGGTGTGCTTACGCACGGGAACGTCCGGGTATCGCTGCCCCGTGGCGTGTCCGAGGGCGACGTCGACCGGTTCCTCGCCGTACTTCCGGACATCGTGCGACGCATCCGAGCGAGTTTGGGAGTGCACTGATGTGGCGGAGGCGGTCGGGGGCCAGCAAGAGCGAGCCCGAGGAGCAGTGGAGCGAGCCGCGCGCCGAGGCGCGTGAGCCCGCCGCCCTGACGATCGACGCACTGGGCCGCAAATGCCCCATCCCGATCATCATGCTGGCCGACCAGATCAACCAGGTGCCCATGGGGGCGGTGGTCGAGGTTCTCGCCGACGACCCCGCCGCGTTCACCGACATCCCCGCGTGGTGCCGGCTGAAGTCCCACGCGCACGTCGGCAGCGTGGAGATCCCTCAGGGCGGCTGGTCGATCCAGGTGCGGCGTAACTACTGACTGCTCGTCCCTCGCCTGGGTAGGGGGTCCTCGAAGCACACAATCCACGGATTCTTCGGGGGATTCCATGACGACTGCACGTAACGTCATGCACTTCGGCGTGCAGTGCATCGGCGAGAACGAGAACTTGCTCACCGCGGCACGGATGATGCGCGACCTCAGCGTCGGCTCGCTGCCCGTGTGCGGGAACGACGACAGGCTCAAGGGGATCATCACCGACCGCGACATCGTCATCAAGTGCGTCGCGGCCGGTAAGGACTGCTCCGAGGTCACGGCGAAGGACCTCGCGCAGGGCACGCTCGTCTGGATCGACGCCGAGGCGGACCTGGAAGAGGCGCTCCACACGATGGAGGAGCATCAGATCCGGCGACTGCCGGTGCTGGAGAACCACCGGCTCGTCGGCGTCATCACCGAGGCCGATCTGGCCGCCCACCTGCCCGAGGACAAGCTCGCCGAGGCGGTCAGCCGGATCTACGCCGAGAGCACGCCCCGCGTGTAGCGGTTCACCCGCGCATCGCGGGTCTCACGCGTAGTGGCACTTCACGTGGGCGGCGACCTCGTCCGCGGCGTCCTGGCCGTAGGCGGCGGCGAACCGGTCCAGGAAGACGCGCTGGCCCAGCTCGTACTCCTGGCAGCCGACCTGCTCCAGTACGTGCGTCGCGGTGAGGTTGCCCACCTGGGCGCAACGCTCCAGGGACAGGTCCCACGCGAGCGCCGCGAGGAAGCCGGCCCGGAAGGCGTCGCCGACGCCGGTCGGGTCGGCTTTCCCGAGCTCGGGCGCCGGGGGGACGTGCAGGCTCGGCTCGCCGACACGGTCGATCCTGGCGCCCTTGGGCCCGAGCGTGGTGACGCGGACGCCGACCCTGCTCAGGATCTCGTCGTCCGACCAGCCGGTCTTCTGCTCGATGAGGCCCTTCTCATAGTCGTTGCCGAACAGGTAGGCGGCGCCGTCGATGAGCTGGCGGATCTCCTCGCCGGGCATCCGGGCGAGCTGCTGTGAGGGGTCGGCCGCGAACGGGATGCCGCGCCCGCGCGCCTCGTCCGTGTGCCGCAGCATGGCGTCCGGGTCGTTGGGGCTGACCAGGATCAGGTCCAGGCCGCCGATGCGGTCCATGATCGGGCCGAGCTCGATCTCCCTGGCCTCGGCCATCGCGCCCGTGTAGAACGAGGCGATCTGGTTGTGCTCCTCGTCGGTGGTGCAGAGGAAGCGCGCCGTGTGGTGCAGCTCCGAGATGTAGACCGACTCGCAGTCGACGCCGTGCCGCTCGAGCCACGACCGGTAGTCCGTGAAGTCCGTCCCGACCGCACCGACGAGGACGGGACGCAGCCCCAGGCATCCCATTCCGAACGAGATGTTCGCCGCGCACCCCCCGCGACGGATCTGCAGTTCGTCGACCAGGAAGGACAGGGAGACCCGGTCGAGCTGTTCGGCGACGAGCTGATCCCCGAAACGGCCGGGGAAGGTCATCAGGTGATCGGTCGCGATGGAGCCGGTGACGGCGATGCGCACGGGGTCGTTCTCCTCGTTGTCAGCATCTCGATGAACGCGTTGATGAACGTCTTGATAAACCCCGCAAGGATACGCGACCCGTGCTCGGCCGGTGCTCAACCTGCCCCTGGGCATACGAACGCCCCGCATGGCCGGGGCCGTACGGGGCGCGCGTGTCGCGGTGGGCGGATCCGCTCGGCGGGATCCGCAGGATCCGCTAGTTGAACGAGTCGCCGCAGGCGCACGAGCCCGTGGCGTTCGGGTTGTCGATCGTGAAGCCCTGCTTCTCGATCGTGTCGACGAAGTCGACCGTGGCGCCGATCAGGTACGGCGCGCTCATCCGGTCGGTCACGACGCTGACACCGCCGAAGTCCGACACGACGTCGCCGTCCATCGAGCGGTCGTCGAAGAAGAGCTGGTACCGCAGGCCGGAACAGCCGCCCGGCTGCACGGCGACGCGCAGCTGCAGCCCCTCCTCGCCCTGCTGCTCCAGCAGGCTCTTGACCTTGGCGGCGGCCGCATCAGTCAGGATCAGGCCCTGCTGCGTGGTCTCGCTGCTCTCAACCGTCATGTGCTGACTCCCGCGTCTGCGTCAACCGCCCACCGGGAGCGGTCGATTGATTCTGACGTCTCAGGTAGGGCTCAATGGGATATTTCCACCTTCATCGAAGGTCACTCCCTGAAGCTCTCCCCAGATAGACGCTACCAACACCGGCCCGATGCCACACATTCCCCGCCGTCCCGGGAAGAGGTCGCGGAAACCGCGCGCCGACGGGCACCGAAGCGGCGCGACCGGGGCGGGAGCGGGATGCGAGCAGGCCACACGGAGCCGGACGGGGAGGCGGCCCCCGGGACCCCTGGAATGAAACGGACGAAGGGTGTGTAATTATTAGTCGTCAGTTCGACGATAAGTCCCCGAAGGGGGTGTGGTCGTGACGACCACCGAGACCGGGATCCCGCTCTTCATCCTCGGCCAGGGCACCGACCCGCACAGCGAACGCGGAGTGGACTGTCCGGGCGAGCTTCCCCTCGCCTCCGATCCCGCGCTGGTCGAGCGCGCCCGCAAGGCCAAGGAGCGGCTCGGCGACAAGCTGTTCGTGCTCGGCCACCACTACCAGCGTGACGAGGTCATCCAGTTCGCCGACGTGACGGGCGACTCCTTCAAGCTCGCGCGCGAGGCCGCCGCCAGGCCGGAGGCCGAGTACATCGTGTTCTGCGGCGTGCACTTCATGGCGGAGTCGGCCGACATCCTCACCGGCGACGCGCAGAAGGTCGTCCTTCCCGACCTGGCGGCCGGCTGCTCGATGGCCGACATGGCGACCTTCGACCAGGTCGAGGAGTGCTGGGAGGCCCTGGAGGACGCGGGGATCGCCGACCAGGTGGTCCCGATCACGTACATGAACTCGAGCGCCGACATCAAGGCCTTCTGCGGGCGGCACGGGGGCGCGGTGTGCACCTCGTCCAACGCCCGGCGGGCGCTCGATTGGGCCTTCGAGCAGGGACAGAAGATCCTGTTCCTCCCGGACCAGCACCTCGGCCGGAACACCGCCGTGCTGGAGATGGGCCTGTCCCTCGACGACTGCGTGGTCTACAACCCGCACCGTCCGAACGGCGGCCTCACCAGGGACCAGCTCGAGAACGCCCGGATGATCCTGTGGAAGGGCCACTGCTCGGTCCACGGCCGGTTCACCGCCGAGTGCGTCGACGACGTACGCGCCCGCATCCCGGGCGTGAACGTGCTGGTCCACCCGGAGTGCCGCCACGAAGTCGTGACCAAGGCCGACTACGTGGGCTCGACGGAGTACATCATCCGCAGGCTGGAGGAGGCTCCGGCCGGCTCCTCGTGGGCGATCGGCACCGAGCTCAACCTGGTCAAGCGGCTCGCCCGGATGTTCCCGGACAAGGACGTGACGTTCCTCGACCGGACCGTGTGCTACTGCTCCACGATGAACCGGATCGACCTGCCGCACCTGGTGTGGGCGCTGGAGTCGCTCGCCGACGGCGAGGTCGTCAACCAGATCACGGTCGATCCCGACACCACCCACTGGGCCAAGGTCGCGCTCGACCGTATGCTCGCGCTCCCCTGACCTGGCCTTCGCCCCCGACGTCGCACGTACGCGCGGGCGACCGTCCCTGTGGACGGATCGCCACGCGGCGACGGGCTCAGAGGCCCGGAGCGCCCCAGACGGGGAACCAGCGGGCGAGGTCCGGCTCGATCTTGAGCTCGCCCGCGAGCGCCCCGCGGACCTGCAGCTCCAGGGCGTTGTCCCGCTGGGTCCCGCCGGCGGGCGCGAAGGGGTAGAAGGTGCCCTGCTTGTAGAGGTAGACGATCGCGAGGCGCCGGTTCCGGGGATCGGTGAAGGTCACCAGCGAGCACAGCAGGGACGGCCCGAAGCCGTTCCCCTCCAGCGTCGAATTGACCGCGTGCAGGTCGGTGACCAGCGACGCCACGTCCTCGGCCGGGCGGCGGACCACCAGCCAGGTGTAGCCGTAGGAGTCGGGCGCCAGCTCGGTCCCCTTGCCCAGGAGGGCCTGGATGTCCTGTTCGAGCTGGATGAAGGCGCCGCCCTCCGCGGCGCGGAAGCAGACCGACCCGACGCCTGTCGGGGTGAACCCGGTGGCGGCCTGCAGGGTCACCGCCGCCGACGGCAGCGCGAACAGCGCGTCGAGATCGGGCCTCGCCGGTTTCGACCGGCCCAGGAGCGCGTCGAACCAGCCCATCAGCGCCCCAGCTCGGCGGAGATGCTGGACAGCTGCGCCAGGCGGCGCTCCAGCGGCGGGTGCGTGGAGAAGAGGGACGCGATGCTCTGCCCGGACAGGGCGGGCGCGAAGTAGAACGCGTTGAACGGCTGGGCCTCGCGCAGGTCCTGGGTCGGGATCCGGGCGATCTCGCCGCTCACCTTGGTCAGCGCGCTCGCCAGGGCCGACGGACGCTGGGTCAGCAGCGCGCCCGCGCGGTCGGCGGCCAGCTCGCGGTAGCGGGACAGCGCCCGCGTCAGCAGGAAGCTCACGGCGTAGACGATGCCGGACACCAGCAGGATGATCAGCCCGACGGGCGGGCCGTTGTTGTTGTCCCTGCGGCCTCCTCCCGCGAGGCCGCTGTAGAGCGCGAACCGGGTCATCAGCCCGGCCACGATCCCGAGGAACGAGGCGATCGTCATGACCGCGACGTCGCGGTGCGCGACGTGTGACATCTCGTGGGCGAGAACGCCTTCGAGCTCCTGCGCGTCGAGCCTGCGCAGGATCCCGGTCGTCACGCAGACGACCGCGTTCTTCTGGTTGCGCCCGGTGGCGAACGCGTTGGGCACGTCCGAGTCGGCGATCGCCACCCTGGGTTTCGGCATGTCCGCCATGGCGCTCAACCGGTCGATGATGCCGTGCAGCTCAGGGGCTTCCTGAGGAGAGACCTCCCTGCCGTGCATCGCGAACAACGCGATCTTGTCGGACAGGAAGTACTGCACCAGCAGGAAGCCTCCGGCGATCACCAGCACCACGACGGCGCGCACTCCGACCGCGATCAGGATGGCCACGAACGCGACGTAGAGCAGGCCGAGCAGAAACATGGTCGTGACCATCCGGGTGGTCAGACCACGATCTGGGGCGAACCTGGTCCGGGACATCAGCCCGGGATGAGCCCGGTGTCGCCGAGCATCTCCCGCACTTCCTCGATCGAGGCGTCGGCGGGCGGCAGGATCAGCTCGGACGGCTCCAGCGAGTCGTCCGGCAGCGCCTTGCCGACGTGGCGGACCTTGTCCAGAAGCGCGTGCAGCTTGACCCGGAAGACCGCCTCGTCATCGGACTCGATGGCAGCCTCAAGCTCACTGTCCAGGGCGTTCAGAACGTCGAGATCGGTGTCCGCGATCTGGATCTGGCCCTCTCCCATGATTCGGACGATCACAGGCCCTCCCCCGGCTGACGCAGCTGCTGGGTCTGCGACGGCTGTGCCGCCTGACCTGGCTGCCCGGCCTCGATTGCGCTCTTGGGAGCCGGACCCTGCCCGAGCTCCGCCTTCATCTTGGCGATCTCCAGCTCGACGTCCGTGCCGCCGCCCATGCGGTCCAGCTCGGCCTGGATGTCGTCACGCTGGCCGGTGAAGTCGTCGAGGGCACCGCTGGCCAGCAGCTCGTCGATCGCGCCCGCGCGCGCCTGCATCTGCGCGGTCTTGTCCTCGGCACGCTGGATCGCGAGACCGACGTCGCCCATCTCCTCGGAGATGCCGGAGAACGCCTCGTTGATCCGGGTCTGCGCCTCGGCCGCCGTGTAGGTGGCCTTGATGGTCTCCTTCTTGGTGCGGAAGGAGTCCACCTTGGCCTGCAGCCGCTGGCTGGCGAGGGTGAGCTTCTCCTCCTCACCCTGGAGGTTGTTGTACTGGATGCGAAGGTCGGCGATCTGCGTGTTCAGACCGTTGCGGCGAGTCAGCGCCTCGCGCGCCAGGTCCTCGCGCCCCGCGGACAGCGCCTGCCTGCCTTGGCCCTCCAGCTTCGTGGCCTGGCTTTCCAGCTGGTTGATCTGCAGTTCGACCCGCTTGCGGCTGGTGGCGACGTCGGCCACGCCCCGGCGCACCTTCTGCAGCAGCTCCAGCTGGCGCTGGTAGGAGTAGTCCAGGGTCTCCCGCGGATCCTCCATCTTGTCCAGTGCCTTGTTGGCCTTCGACTTGAAGATCATGGAAAGTCTTTTCATCACGCTCATGCGCGTCGGCCGTCCCCTTCTTAAGGTTGCGTGGGTAGCCCCAGCCGTATTCAGTCGCCCAAAAGCGGCAGAGCCGCCTGGGTTCACCCTACGCATAACGCGTGAGGGCGTCACTAAGTTGCACTCCCGGTAGGCTGGGCGACGTGTTCGGACGTCGTAACCAGGCCGCTACGGACGAGGCCCCCGTCCCCGTGGAAGATCCTAAGCCCCAGGGGACTCCGGGTAAGGGCCGTCCCACCCCCAAGCGGAGCGAGGCGCAGGGGCGCCGCCGCTCGCCCGTGACCGCGCCTAGCAACCGCAAGGAAGCCTACCGGCAGCAGCGCGACCGTGACCGGGCGTTGCGGACCCGCCAGCGCGAGGGCATGATGCGCGGCGAGGAGAAGTACCTCCCTCCCCGTGACAAGGGCCCCGCGCGCAAGTTCGCCCGCGACTGGGTCGACTCCCGGCGTCTCCCCGGTCAGTACTTCCTGCCCGCGGTGCTGGTCATCATGCTGCTGTCGATGGTGCCGTTCCCGCTGGCGATCCGTCAGGTGGTCCTCACGGTGTACACCCTGGCCCTGCCGGTGGTGATGGTCGCGGTGCTCGGCAGCTCCTTCTTCGTCGCGAACCGGGTGAAGAAAGCGGTCGCGGCGAAGTTCCCCCATGAGAACCTCAAGGGTGTCGGCTTCTACGCCGCGATGCGGTCCTCCCAGATCCGCCGCCTGCGCTTCCCCAAGCCGACGGTGCTGCCCGGCGGCAAGCCGGTCGCGCCTCCGGCGGGCTGAGTTTCCGGTACGGCCCCGCACGGCGGCGGCCGTACCGGCTTTTCACCGGTTCCGCTTCACCGTCGTGGCACCGGCGGTGACGCCGTCTTCGGCATCGTCCACGTCGATCCATGCGAGCGTGCCGTTCGCGACCTGTGGCACCAGCCACCCCTTCAGCAGCGTGCCGCTCTCCAGCGCGTCCGCCGTCGCCCTCAGCAGCGCGTAGTAAGAGGACCAGTCGCCCCCTTCCGCGAACGTGCCCCCGTTCTCGATGAACGTGCCCGCGACGTCCCTCCGCACCGAATCGACCAGCAGATATTCACCGCTCTGGTCGTCCCCGACGGGGATCATGCGCCCGCTCCACCACTCGGCCCGGGGGTCGGCGGTGTAGTCGGCGCCTTCCTGGCGGCACAGGTCCCGCCAGGTGTCGCGGATCTCCTTCACGCCGTACATCCCGTAGAGGTACAGCTCAAGGCCCCGCGTGCCGCCGATGTCGCCTGAGCCGTTGTGCCGCAGCAGGGACGCGCGCAGGTCGTCGGGGAAACGCAGCCCCATCTGGGCCTCGGCCACGGCGATCGTGCGCGCCCTCGCGGGGCGCCGCAGCGCGCGATAGGTCTTGGGCGCGTTGGCCCTGAGCCACTTCTCTATGCGCCGCCACTGCCGGTTGACGGCGCGGGTGACGCCCGGCCGCACCGGCAGCACCCGGGGCCTGCCGACCGTTGGCGTGCACGCCGCGTCCGGCACCGGATAGTCGTCCTGCCCCCCGGCCTCCGGCACCGGATGGTCCTCCTGTCCCCCGCCTTCGGTGCTCGACCTCACAGAGCCGAACAGGCTCTCGGCGCCGTCCGGCGTCACCGGCTCGCCGGCCAGGCATTCGGTGGGGTCGAACGGGCCGATGTCACAGCCGTACGCGCGGCCCTCGACGAACCCCGTCCCGGGGCAACCGTCCTCGGAGCAGTCGCCGATGCCGAGGACGCCTCCCGACGAGGAGCCGTCGATGGGCTCGCCGAAGGTCGAGTTCTCGAGGAGCTGGGCGCCGAGCGCGAGCAGGCAGACGGCCAGGGCGGCCGCGGCCCACCGGCGGGCCCGCCTGCGGGTCCGGCCGTCGAGCCTGCGCACGTCCGCCATCGAGCCCTCCGCGCGCTCGCGGGCGAACGCCTCGATCAGGGCGGCGCCGCGCGGGCGGTGGCGGGCATGGCGGCGGAGCTCCTCGGCCGAGGGCCGCCCCAGGACCGGTTCGGCGGGGAAGGGCGCGGAGTCACCGGTGCCGCTGGAGGCACGGGGTCCGGCCGCACGGGGTCCCGCGGCGCCCGGGGCGGCGGGGCGATCCGGTGCGTGGGTGCCCGGCTGGACACGGTGGCCGGGGAACGCGGGCCCCACGGCCAGATCCGGGGCGTAACGATCCAGGGCACGGTCCAGGGCACGGTCCAGGGCACGGCGCCGGAGCACGATGACGGCACCGGCGATGCCGGCGGCCACCGCGACCGTGAGCGCGAGCCGTACCAGACGAGAAGTGATCAACCGCCGCACCGGGGCACACTACCGCCAATCCTCCGCACGCCGTGTCCAATCCCCCACGGCGTCGACGGGCTCCGCCACCGGCTCCTGCGCGGCTTCCCGGGTGTACGGGCCGGTCATGGCACTATGGCGACCGGCATCGCGCCGGGAACGCCGCGAGCGAGAGCCGTACCGGTCGCTGGGGGCGGCGAGACGATCGCGAAGACGGGGCGGGGATGAGAGCCGCCAGGCGGGGATTCCTGGGCGTTGCCGCGGCGTTCGCGGCGGCCGCGACGGGCACGGGCACCGGCTCGGCGGAGGCCACCACCTGGCGGGGCAGGGCATGGGGCCGCGGGGACGGAGACGATCCGCACGCGGGGGCGGGACACGGCGGCTCCGGGCATATGGGCGGTGACCTCCCGGGCGCGAACCGCGGACACGACCTCGCGCACGGCGACCCCTTGCACGGCGACCGCGGCGGACTCGGCCGCGCCGGACTGGATCGGCCCTCCACCGCGACGCTCACGCCGTTCATGGACGCCCTCCGCGTCCCTCCGGTCATCCGGCCGCGCGGGCCGAGGCTGACCGTGGAGATGCGCTCGGTGGACCGGCGGCTGCACTCCCAGCTCCCGCCGACGCGCCTGTGGACCTACGGAGGGCACTTCCCCGGGCCGACGATCGAGGTACGGCGCGGCCAGCGGCTGGAGGTGGCCTGGAAGAACGACATCGAGGACGAGCGCGTTCCGGTCACCGCCGTGGAGGTCTTCGCTCCCGTGGGGATCCAGCCGAACCCGTACGTCGTTCCCGGGCGGAGCGGGGGGACGCCGCGCGCGGACGTGGCGGTGATCCCCCCGTGGCTCGTGGTCCACCTGCACGGCGCCGTCACCGGGGCCGGCCAGGACGGATGGTCGGAGAACGGGCAGTTCCCCGGCGAGACGCAGATCGTGGAGTACCTCAACGACCAGCCGGCGGCCACTCTCTGGTACCACGACCACTCGATGCACATCTCGACGTGGACGCTGTTCGCCGGGCTCATCGGCATGTACCTGATCAGGGACGAGCAGGAGGACCTGCTCGGGCTGCCCGACGGTGGCCGGGAGATCCCGCTGGTGATCACCGACCGCAACTTCGAGGTCGACCCCGACGGCCGGCTCACCGGCGGCCTGCTGCACAAGGTGACCTACGCCGAGGCCGGGCCGCCGAAGATCACGGCGGGGTTCCGGGGTCCCTACACGCTGGTCAACGGCATGGTCTGGCCCTATCTGGACGTCGAGCCCGGCTGGTACCGGTTCCGGCTGCTGAACGCGTGCAACACCCGCACGTACCACATGATGATCATCGATGAGGAGACCGGGCGGCCGATGCCCGGGACGATACGGCAGATCGGGACGGACGCCGGACTTCTCCCGGCTCCCGTGACCGTGGACTCGCCGCTCATCCTGTCGCCGGGAGAACGGGCGGACATCCTGGTCGACTTCACCGGGTGCGGCGGCCGGCGGCTGCGGCTCGTGAACGTGCTGGACGACAACCCGCCGGCGCCGCCCATCTCACGGGAGTCCACTCCCGGCCTTCCATACCCGGAGATGATGCAGTTCCGGGTGGCCTACGGGGGAGGATCCGACCTGTTCGTCCCACCGCCGGCGCTCTCCCCCACGTTCACCCGCACGACGTACGACTCACTCCCGGCGGACCGCAACCACCGGATCGTCCTCACCAAGGTCCTCGGCGGCAGGCACGCCGAGATGTGGGAGATGGAGGAGGTGGACGCGGCGTCGGTGACGATCCCCTCCGACGGCGTCGTGCAGCTCCGGGGCGCGGACGGCAGGGTCAGGACCTTCCGCCGGATCTCCCGCGACCCCGACGACACGGTCAACTTCTACGGCGAGCTCGGCAAGTGCGAGCACTGGACGTTCATCAACGCCGCGACGGCCCTGCACCCGATGCACATCCACCTGATGCGCTTCCAGATCCTCTCCCGGGAGGAGTACGACGTCGGCGGGTTCGACATGAAGCTCTGCGGGACCACCCGGCCCCTCGCCTTCAAGCGGACGGGCGTGGTCCAGGAGGGTGAGAAGGGCTGGAAGGACGTGGTCCGCCTCGGGGACGCGGAGGTCGTGGAGATCGCCGGGCGGTTCGAGGGCGGCACCGGCCGGTACGCCTACCACTGCCACCTGCTGGAGCATCAGGACACGGGCATGATGCGGCCGCTGATCGTCTTCCCGCCCGGGGTCGGGGCGCTGCGCCTGGCGCACCAGCACACCGCGTGATCGACGCCTTGTCCTAGTGTTCGGTCTATGGAATTCCGCCATCTCGGTCGTAGCGGTCTCATGGTCAGCGAGATCAGCTACGGCAACTGGATCACCCACGGTTCCCAGGTCGAGGAGGACGCCGCGCACGCGTGCGTACGCGCGGCCCTGGACGAGGGGGTCACGACCTTCGACACCGCGGACGTCTACGCGGGCACCAGAGCCGAGGAGGTCCTCGGCCGGGCGCTGAAGGGGGTGCGCCGCGAGTCTCTGGAGATCTTCACCAAGGTCTACTGGCCGACCGGGCCCGGCCGCAACGACCGCGGCCTGTCGCGCAAGCACATCATGGAGTCCGTCAACGGATCGCTCAGGCGACTCGGGACGGACTACGTGGATCTCTACCAGGCGCACCGGTTCGACGTCGAGACGCCTCTGGAGGAGACCCTCCGGGCCTTCGACGACCTCGTACGGCAGGGCAAGGTGCTGTACGTCGGCGTCAGCGAGTGGAACGCCGACCAGATCGCCCAGGCGCTGAAGATCGCCGACTCGATGGGATTCGACCGCCTCGTCTCCAACCAGCCGCAGTACTCGATGTTGTGGCGGGTCATCGAGGCCGAGGTCGTCCCGCTGAGTGAGCGGGAGGGACTCGGACAGATCGTCTGGTCGCCCATCGCGCAGGGCGTGCTGACCGGCAAGTACCTGCCGGGGCAGCCGCCGCCCTCGGGTTCGCGGGCGACCGACTCGACCGGATCCGGGTTCATCGACCGCCTGATGCGGGACGAGGTGCTCAGCCGGGTGCAGGAGCTGCGGCCGATCGCGTCCGACCACGGGCTCACCATGGCCCAGCTCGCCGTCGCGTGGGTGCTGCAGAACCCCAACGTGTCGTCCGCCATCGTCGGCGCCAGCCGTCCCGAGCAGATCCGCGACAACGTGAAGGCGTCCGGGGTCAAGCTCGGCGCCGACGCGCTGCGGACGATCGACGACATCCTCGGCCCGGTGGTCGAGCGTGACCCGGCCAAGACCGTGAGCCCGTCGAGCCGTCCCTGATCGCCCTCGGCGTTCAGAGCGTTCTCGGCGTGTTCGGTGTGTTCGGCGTCCGGTGAACGGCGACGCGGCGCGGGTCCCTGCCGGTCAGGGGACCCACGCCGCGTCCTCGGGCCGTCTTCTCAGATCAGAAGCGGTCCCAGTCGTTGTCCGCCGCACGCCAGACGTCGATGTTGCGCGGGTCGGCGACCATCCGGCGCGGCCGGTGCGTCTCGTGCTCCTCGGGCGTGAACACCCGGTGCCCGTCGCACAGCTCGTACCTCGGGCCGTGCTTGGCCTCGTACATATAGAAGGCGATCGACGTCGACGCGGAGTGGTTGACCAGGTCGGAGGCGATCGGCACCTTCTTGTACAGCGCCCGCGCCCGGCCGCGCATGACGTGGTCGAAGCTCTTCATCATGAAGCACAGGTGGGCGACGAAGAACTCCTTGTTGCGCTGCAGCGCCAGGCTGTGGTGGAACCGGTCCTCCGAGCGGAGGAACGCCGACACGTCGCCGACGTAGTCCGACACCAGGAACCCGAGGACCTTGGTGTAGAACTCCAGGCACTCGTCGTACTTGTCCGTGGCGAGGAAGGGGTGCACCAGCTTGAGCGGGCGCAGCTCGATCGTCGGCGGCTCCGCGTACTCCTGGAACTCGGTGAACAGCTCGATGATCAGCCCGTTCGGGTCGCGTACGGCGAAGCCCTCCTGGCACAGGCCCTTCATCCGGTCCTGGAGCGGCAGCACCTCGAGGCCGGCGGCGGAGACCCGGTCGCGCAGGTCGGCGAGCTCCTCGGCGGACCGGACGCTGTAGCCGACCGCCACGGTGCGCGACACCTCCAGGGCGGGGTCGCTGATCAGCTCGATGCAGTGGTGCTCGATGTCGGCGCGCAGGTAGGCGTACTCGTCGGTGTGCCGCTCCAGCTGGAGGCCGACGTGGTACCGCAGGAACTCGATGGTCTCGGCCATGTCCGGGACCAGGATCCGGGCGTACTCCATCCCGAAGGGCCCCCCGCGGCGGGCGCCGTCAGTCGTCATGTCAGTTCCTCATCGCTCGTGATCGCTCGTGGTCGTATGGGGGGTGCGCGCGTCAGCACGCGAAGGTGACGATCGCCTGCCGGTCGATCACCGGGCGCCAGCGCTCCCGCACGAACTCCTCGTGCGAGTCGCTGCCGAGGTAGTCGAGAAGGTCCCGCTCGGAGTCGAACTCGACGACGAACCCGTGGGTCATGGTGGTGTCGCGGGTGCTGATGTTGGGCCCGCTGGCCCAGTTGCGCATGGTGGGGTACTTCGCCGGGAAGGTGTCCAGCTCCGCGAGGACCGCCGCGACGGTCTCGGCCGGGACGTCGTCGCGGAAGCGGAACACCAGGGTGTGCTTGATCACGGTCGCCGCCTCAGAGGATGAAGCTCAGCCGGGCGCCCGGCGCCATGGACTCCATGGTCGGGATCGACCTGCGGAGCCGGTACCTGAGGCCGTCGTCGTCCACCACCAGGACGTGCTCGTACCGGCCGACGTAGGTGAACGCCTGGTTGTCGCGGTACCGGTGGATGATGAAGTTGGCCGCGACCCAGACCGTCTCGTCGCCCTGCTCCAGGATGATCACGTTGGAGATCATCCGGTGGGTGCGGGAGTGCGGGTTCTCCGCGTGCGCCTTGCGGCTCTTCAGCCGCTTCACCCTGGCCTTGATCAGGTCGTGGTCGTCGCACATGAACGCGCCGGCCGAGGAGCTGTCCCACCCGTTCCAGTCGGTGGTGGTGACCTCCATGCGGCCGCCCTCCTCGAAGAGGGTCAGCCACTCGTCCAGGCGCCACTCGTCGAGCAGCTGTGCCTCCCGGTAGAGGAAGTCCTCCGCTTCCGCCCTGCTCACTGTGCGGCGGCCCATGGTGCTCTCCTTATGCTGGTCCATGCTCTCCACCCGCCCCGAACCCTCAGGCACCCGGGGTCGCGTCGTCTTCGACGCGGCGGGACCACTGCCGCCAGAAGCTGCGCATCGCGCCCTCGTCGATGGAACGCCCCTGGTTGCCCTGCTTCTCGTTGGCCATGCCGCGCGACATGTCGCTCCAGTCCCACGCGGGGTCGGCCGAGTCGGCGGTGGCCTCGATGCCGCGCTGCACCGCCTCGTACGCCTCGATGTCGTCCGGCGTGGCGAGCCCTCCGGGGCCGACGAAGCTGACCATCGTCTTGATCCGCAGCGCCCGCACGTCGTCCGGCTCGCCGGTCTCCACGAACTGCCAGGCCCGCACGTCCGTACGGCCGGCCTCCACGGGCTCGATCTGCCGGATGGTGAGCGCCTCGAGGTCGAAAAGCAGCAGGTTGGGGAAGACGTAGAGGATCCGGCTGGCGTCGGCGATCTCGGCGGCCAGCTCCGAGCCGAGGCGGTCCTCCATCTCCTGCCGCTTGGCGGCGGTACGCTCCCTCTCGGCCTCGCCGAAGCGCGGCTCCCACACCATGCCGATGCGGCCGTTGTGCCCGGTCAGGATGAGCAGCCCGTGCCCGTCGCCGAGGTCGTAGGCGTACTGGTCGTCGTCGGTGACGGCGAAGCCGGTCTCCCGCAGGTAGCCCACGAAGGTGTTGTGGGTGGGCGCGAAGTGGTAGCCGTCCATCGCGTTCTCGACGGCGAGCTTCCAGTTGCCCTTGACCGAGTAGAGCTGGACGCCGGGCACGGTCTGCATGCCCTGCGGCCCGATCTTGGCGGTCAGCGACATGTAGTGCGCCGCCTCGCCGAGGTGGGTCAGCAGGTCCGGCACGTCGGGGTCGAAGGAGATGAAGACGAAGCCCTCGTGGCTGTCCACCCGGGGCACCGAGCGCAGCCGGTGCCGCTCCTTGAAGCCGGGCACGTCCGCGTACGCGTCGTCGCCGGGCAGCGCGGCCAGCTCGCCCGAGTTGCTGAACGCCCAGGCGTGGTAGAAGCACTGGAAGAACTTGGTGTTGCCCTCGCTGTGCCGGCACAGGATGGTGCCGCGGTGCGTGCAGGCGTTGAAGAACACCTGGATCTCGCCGGAGGAGTCGCGGCAGAAGATGAGCGGCCTGCCGCCGAGGGTCCTGGACTTGAAGTCGCCGGGCTTCGGGATCTCGGTCTCGTGTCCGAGGTACAGCCAGGTGTGTCCCCAGATCCGGGAGGTCTCCTTCTGGAACACGGCGGGCGACCGGTAGGCCGACCTGTGCACCTTGAACGTCAACGCCTCCCAGTCCTCCTGGACGAGGGAGTGGTTGGGCGTTCCACCGGGGTCCGTGTGTGTCAACTGCGTCATCGCCGCGGTCTGGCCCTTCTTGCGATTTGAGCGAGAATTCGAGATACCGTCTCGCAATGTGATGCTGGCCCCCGACCTCCCGGAATGTCAAGAGTCTCTCTCTTATCCCGATTCGCCGGTTACACCGCGTTAACAAAGCAACGTTAGCCTCCGAACTCCCGGCCCCCGCGGGACCGACGCCGAACCGGCCGCGGCGGGCTGACAGGTGAGCCATGCCTGGATCCAGAGACTTCCCCCGGAGGGACAATGCTCCAGCCTACGAGCGGCCGCATCGACGGAGAGCACTACCTGCAGACCACTCCCGACACCTGTCTCTGGGGCCGCCTCCCCGGCCCCGGCCGCCCCCCGGCGCTGCGCGTCGCGTCAGGCGCAACCGTCACGATCGACACGCTCAGTCACGAAGGAATCCTGGAGGACCAGGGCCGCGACCCGGTCGGCTACCTCTCGCGGTTCGGCGTTCCCGCCGAGGGCGTGCTGGCCGACGCCAGGGATCTCGCCGCGTCCGGCGTCGCCCACGACTACGACACCGACGGGCCCCACGTCGTCACCGGCCCCATCGCCGTGGACGGCGCGGAACCCGGCGACGTGCTGCGGGTCGAGGTGCTCGGCCTGCTGGTCCGCGCGCCGTACGGCTTCATCAGCAGCAGGCACGGGTACGGCGCGCTGCCCGGGGAGTTCCCGGAGACCGCTCCGGACACCGGAGCGAGCGGGGAGGGCCCGCGCGAGCACAACAGCGTCTGCGTCTTCACCGAGGTCGTCGAGGAGGCGGGGCGGCTGCACGGGATCGTGCCGTTCGGGCAGGGGCGCTCGGCCCGCTTCCCCCTCGCCCCGTTCCTCGGCCTGATGGGCGTGACGGCGGACACGGGCGACGCCGGCGACTCCCTCCACTCGGTACCGCCCGGCAACTTCGGCGGCAATCTGGACATCAACGAGCTCCAGGTCGGCTCCACGCTCTACCTGCCCGTCCAGGTGCCCGGCGCCGGCTTCTACGCGGGCGACCCGCACTACGCGCAGGGCGACGGCGAGGTGGCCCTGACGGCGCTGGAGGCGCCGCTGCGGGCCACGCTCAGGCTCTCCACGATCCCGCGCGCCGAGGCGGAGCCGCTGCTGGGCGCGCTCGGCGAGCCGTTCGCCGAGACGGCCGCGCACTGGATCCCCGTGGGTCTGCACGAGGACCTCGACGAGGCGATGCGGCGTGCCGTACGGGCGGCGGTGGACTTCCTGTCGCTGACGCAGGGCATGGAGCGGTCGAAGGCGCTCGCCTATCTCAGCGCCGCCGCCGACTTCGAGATCAGCCAGGTCGTGGACCAGGTCAAGGGGGTGCACTGCCTGATCCGCAAGGCCGACTTCGCGCCCCAGTGGTGACACCGGGCCGGTGGTGAGTCCGGGCCCGGCCTGCACCCCGGTGCCGTACTCCGGTGCCGGTACTCCGGTGCCGGTAGGCCGGTTCCGGTACGCCGGGCGGCGCCGGTCAGGGGCCCTCCGGCAGCCAGACCGCGTCGCGGAAGTCCGCGCGCGGCGGCGCGAAGACGTCGACGTTGACGCACGGCCCCTCGATGGGCTCGATGTAGTGCTCGGCGCCCCTGGGCACCAGCAGCATCGACCCCGGGCCCATCTCGTGGCCGACGCCGTCCACGTAGTACGTGCAGCGGCCCTGGTGGATGAGCACGAGCTGGTCGAAGTCGTCGTGGCGGTGCGGGTTGAGGGTCATCCCGACGGCCAGCTCGTGCCAGGCGAGCATGATCTCGTCGGTGGAGTACACCTTGCGCCGCACGCCGGGACGGATCTCGGTCGAGGGTATGTCGTCCCAGTTCACCGCTGTGCCGTACAGGTGCTGGTTGAACATGGTGATTCCTTTCTCTGCGTCTCTCCGCGTCCTCCGGGACGCTCAGGACGCGGCGGATTCCGGGCCGGGGAGGTCGCGCGCGCCGGCCGCCGTCTCGCGCAGCGCGGACCCGAGCAGTTGCAGGTCGGACCCGGCGATGACGAAGGCGGCGGAGCCGAGCCCGGACGCGGCGATCAGACCGGCGTCCGGGCGGGCCACCCATCCGCCGAACGCCGTCCCCGCGGCGTGGGCCGCCGCGGCGACCTCGGCCACCCGCGCCGCGAGCGCCGACTGGTCGGCGGCGCCCGCGATGCCGAGGCTGACCGCGAGGTCGGTGGTCCCGACGAAGGCGACGTCGAGGCCGTCCAGCACGGCGGGCAGCGGATCGCGGGTCGTCGCGGTCTCGATCTGCCCGACGAGCAGGGGCGGGTCGTGGTCCTCGGCGGCCAGGTAGGCGGCCAGGTCGGTCGCGCCGAATCCCGCCGCCGGATGCGCCAGGCTGACGCTGCGCTCCCCGTGCGGGGAGTACCGTACGGCGGCGACGAGCGCGGACGTCTCGGCGGCGCCGGTCAGCATGGACAGCTGCACTCCGGCCGCCCCGGACTCCAGCACCCGGTTGATCCACGCGGCGTTCACCGCCGGCACCCGGACCAGGGCGGCCAGTCCGGTCGCGGCGGCGTGCCGTACCAGGGCCAGGACGGTCTCGTCCGGGAGCGCGGAGTGCTCGCCGTCCACCACCACGAAGTCGAACCCGGCCTGGCGGGCCAGGTCGACGGAGTCGACGGTGGGCAGCTTGACGAACGTGCCGGTGACCCGGCGCCCGGCGGCGAGCGCGGCGCGCAGCCGCCGCCGGGCCTCCGTCGCGGAGGTCACCGGGCCCCGGCCGCCTCGGAGGCGGAGCCGGCGGCCAGGCCGCGCCACGGGGTCGGCTCCACCTTGCGGCCCTTGTGCAGGATGAGGGCGGGTTCGAGCCGGGGCGCCACGATCGAGTTGCCGGCCGCGTCGGGCAGCACCGTCTCTTCGGTCTCGGCGAGCACGGTGACGTGCGCGGGGCCGCCCTCGACGAGGGTTCCGTACCCCTCGGTGTCGAGGCCGAGCACGCGGGCCGGGGCGATGGTCATCCGCGGCGCGATCTCGTCCATGGACATGCCGAGCGCCTTGAGCTTGGCCGCGCTGGTCACCAGGTCGAACACCGGCCCCTGCCAGTTCCGCCCGCTGGTGTCGGAGGTGAGCAGGTCGGGCAGGAAGCCCTCGGCGATGGCCTGCCTGGCGACCTCGAAGCTGAGGTTGCTCTTGCCGTGCGCGCTGTCGAAGAGCACGCCGCGGGCCCTGGCCTCCTGTACGGCGGCGATGACCTTGCCGTCGGTCAGGATGCCGTGCGGCTTGCCGGTGTAGCAGTGGGCGACGATGTCACCCGAGCGGAGCATCGGCAGGACGTCGGGCAGCGGCTCCTCGGTCTCGCCGATGTGCACCATGAGGGGCAGCCCCGCCTCCTCGGCGAGTTCGAGTGACGACTTGAGCAGGGAGCGCCAGGCCGGGCCGACGACGTCCTCCGACAGCCGGATCTTGAAGCCGCGCACCACGCCGGGGTTCTCGCGGGCCACGGCCAGCGCGTCCTCGGGGACCAGGGTGGCGGGGTTCAGCAACTCGCCGAAACGGAAGTCGATCAGACCGAGCACCGACACGTTGAGGAAGTTGACCAGCCGCATCTCCGCCCGGCCGACCACGTAGGCGTTGAAGGCCGCGAACGTGGACGCGCCGACCGTGCCCGCGTCGGCGGCGGCGACCACTCCCCTGCGCAGGTGCGCCTCGTCCGGCGGGGCCCCCACCTTCGACACGTTCTCGAAGATGTGGGTGTGGCCCTCCACCAGGCCGGGGAGCACCCACTGTCCGGCGCAGTCGACGACCTCCCCGGCCCGCTCCTTCACGTCCGGGTCGAGGGACGGCGCGATCCGCGCGACTCGGTCACCGATGATCGCCACGTCGGCGACCGAGGACGTTCCCGCCTCGGTGTCGAAGACGGTGCCGTTCGTCAGCACCAGATCGTAAGAAACAGCTGTCTCGGTCATTTCACTCTTTCGGCGTGTACGGGTGCGGCCGGATGCCGCGACGGATCGGTTCGGCAAGGCTCGGAACGGTTCACGACGGCTCCGGGCGGGAACGGCGCGAGGTCAGGAGCGGCCGGGCGCCGCCCGGTAGTGGGTACGCAGCGGCAGAACCCCGGCCACGGAGATCTCCACCTCGTCGCCCGCGCCCAGGAAGACCTTCCTGTCCTGCCCGGTGCCGGCCGGGGTGCCGGTCAGCACCACGTCCCCGGGTTCGAGCACGGCGAAGCGCGAGATCCGCGAGATCAGGTCGGGCACCGGGAAGATCAGCTCGGCCGTCGTGGAGTCCTGGTGGACGACGCCGTTGACGGTGGCGCGGACGGCGATGTCGCCGGGATCGGGCACCCCGGCCAGTTCGAGCACCGACGCGCCGAGCGCGCCGAAGCCGGGGAAGCTCTTGGCCAGGGACGGCGTCCCGGTGGCCACCATGACGTCGCGGGCGGTCATGTCGTTGGCCGCGGTGACGGCGGCGATGTGCTCCCACACCCGCTCCGGCCGTACGCACGACATCCGGCGGCCGACCACGAAGGCGACCTCGGCCTCGTAGTCGACCTGGCCGGAGCGGTCCTGCGGCAGCTCGATCTCCGCGCCCGGCGCGGAGACGGCCGACAGGGCACGCAGGAAGAGGATCGGCTCCTCGGGCACCGGCCGCCCGGTCAGCTCGGCCTTGGAGTGGTAGTTCAGCCCGACGCCCCAGATCGCCCGCGTGCGCGCCAGCGGCGCCAGGAGGTCTCCTTGGACGTCGGCCAGGGGGACGCGGCGCAGCTCCTTCGCGGCGCGCGCCGGCGCGAAGCCCTCCCCCTCGGCGAGCAGCTCGGCGACGTCGCCGTACGGCAGGTCGAGGAGAACGGCGTCCGCGCCGTCGACGTGGGCCAGCCCGTCACGGGTGGCGACCAGGTTCAGCGCGGTCATCGGGCGCCCGCCGCGGAGATCCGGCCGGACTCGTCGCCATCGCCGCATGCCGTGGGGAGAGGGACTGTGACCGGAACCGCGAGGGCTCCCACGCGTCGCGTTCGCATGCAGACTCCTTGCTTCCCTTGCCGTGCCGCGCCCGTGTCGCCGGAGGGCTGAGCCGTTCCGGGATGGGGCGAGGCCGGCCAGGAAGGGGGGATTGAGGGGTACGCACGAACGTAAGAGGAACCTTCTGCCCATGTCAATATGCGAAACAATATCTCGTATTACGTCACATCGACGGTGCGCTTCCCGCCGATGACGCGTGGGCGCGCGGGTACTCGGGCAGGCGAGATCGCCGGATCGGCGGGTGAATCGCCGTACGGAGGAAGGCCCGTGGAGACCCTGTGCCGACGGCCACCGCTCTCTCGGCGGACGTCGGACCCGCCGCCAGGCGGTGGTGGTGTGTGGTGCCGGACCGCCGTCAGGCGGTGGCGGTGCCGCCGAGCTCGGCGGACAGGCGGCGCGAGGCGGCGAGCAGCGCCTCGGTCACCAGGTGCTCGGCCTCTCCGGCCAACGTCGCCACGGTGCCGACGACCGCCATCGACGCCACGATCTGCTCGCCCTCGAAGATCGGAGTGGCGATCACCCGCACGCCGTGGTCGGCGGGCGAGTTGACCGCGATCCCGGTGCGCCGGACGTCCTCGATCAGGGCGCGCAGCTCCGGCGTGCCGCGCAGTTTGCGCGCCAGCCCGGGGACCTCGCCCACCGGCAGGTACGCGCAGAAGACACGGCCCTGCGCCGAGCGGAGCAGGTCGAGGGTGGAGCCGGTGCGCACGCTCAGCCGGATGTCGCCCTCGGTGTTGTCGACGCACCGCACCACGACGGGGCTCTCGCCGTTCCAGACACTGAGCACCGCCGTCTGGTTGATCTCGCGGACCAGCAGGTCGAGGTACGGCCCGGCCGCGGCGGCGATGGGCAGCCCGGCGCGGGCGGCGGCCTCCAGGGCCAGCACCTCCGGCCCCAGCGTGTAGGTCGCCTGCTGCGCGTCGTAACGCAGCAGGTTGGCCGCCCGCAGCGCACGGGTGTACCGATGCGCGGTGGGCTTGCTGGTGCCGAGGCGAGCGGTGATCTCGCTCAGGCTGAGCCTGGGGCGTTCGACGGTGAAGGCGCTCAGGATCAGCGCCGCGCGCCGGACCGTCTGTATGGCGGGTGCCTCACCGGACTGGTTCGCGTCGTCGCGCTGCCCTGGCCCCGGCATCCCGTCTCCTCCGTCGAGTACCCCTTATGTCGGTTGGGACTCTATCCAGGGACGCGCTCCCGCGCATTCAACTCGCATCAGACGAATGCCCGGGAACCGTGCCGAACGCCGGATTCACGAGCGGAGCCAGGTTGTTGACCGCGGCGGCGGCCTCCCCGAAGCCGACGGAGATCAGCCGGACCTTGCCGTCGTAGTCGCTGATGTCGCCCGCGGCGAACACCCTCTCCAGGTTGGTCCGCATGGAGCGGTCGACGAGGACGTGCCGCTTGCGCAGGTCGAGGCCCCACTTCTGGACCGGCCCCAGGTCGGCGATGAAGCCCAGCGCGGCCACGACGGTCTGGGCGGGCAGGGTGACCCGCTCGCCGCTCCTGACCCGCTCGACGGTCACCTCGGCGATCCGGTCGTCCCCGGCGATCCCGGCGACCTCGAAGGGGGTGAGCACCCGTACGGACGACTCCTGGAGGCGGGCCACGCTGTGCTCGTGCGCGCGGAAGGCGTCCCGGCGGTGCACCAGCGTGAGTGAGCGGGCGATCGGCTCGAGCGCGAGCGCCCAGTCCACCGCGGAGTCGCCGCCTCCGACGACCACCACGTCCTGCCCGGCCAGCTCGTCCAGTTTGCGGACGAAGTAGCGCAGGCCGCGCCCCAGGTATTCGCCGCCGGCGGGCAGCTCCCTGGGGGTGAAGGTGCCGATGCCCCCGGTGAGGAGCAGGGCCTTGGCCCGCACCCGGGTGCCCGCGTCGGTGACGACCTCGACCGATTCCGCGTCGTGGCGCAGTTCCAGCGCGCTCTCCCCGAGCAGGTACAGCGGCTCGGCCTGGCCCGCCTGGGCGACCAGGGCGTCGACCAGCGCCTGCCCCTTGACCGCCGGATAGCCGGCGATGTCGAAGATGTCCTTCTCCGGGTACAGCGCGGCCACCTGGCCCCCGGGCTCGGGCAGGGAGTCGATCAGCGCGACGGACATGCCGCGGAAACCGGCGTAGTAGGCGCCGTACAGCCCGGCAGGACCGGCACCGACGATCACCAGGTCGACGTCATGGATCGGGCGCGGCGCCGCGTCCGGCCCGCCCGGCGACTCGGCGGGCAGGTCGTTCGCGGGGCCGTCCAGGGTGCCCGCGGTCACGACCCGCCTCCGGTGACGGCGGGGTGGTCCGCTCCCGCCCGGCCGACCTTGCGCGCGCCGCCGGGGGAACCGAGGTCGGCGAAGAACTCGGTGTTGATCTGGGCGAACCCGGCCAGGTTCGGCGGCAGGTCGTCAGTGTGGAAGATCGAGGTCACGGGGCAGACCGGCTCGCACCGGCCGCAGTCCACGCACTCGTCCGGATGGATGTACATCATCCGGTCTCCCTCGTAGATGCAGTCGACCGGGCATTCCTCGACGCACGATCTGTCCTGCACGTCCACGCACGCGTCGGTCACGACGTAGGCCATCAGTCCTCCTGGGATGGGCGCCCGCGCGGGAACGGGGGGCCGCGCGCGAGCCATTGGCCGGAGGCCCGCCGTCACGGGGGCGGGCCGGTGGCGGCGGGAGCCGTGAGAATCCGGTTGGCCTGCGGAATCAGCCTCTCCACCGACGTGAGGGAACAGTAGGATCCGGCCGCAAACGTTGTCAAGATGCGAGATGGCATCTTGAATGGAGTTAGCATCAGTGCGATGAGGGTCCTCCGCGCCCCATCGCTGAGCCCGAGCGGAACGTCTGGAGCGCGCGTGACGACCGACCCCCTGGAACGCCTGCGGAGCGCCGCCCACGCCGCGATCAGCGGTGACCGGATCGTCGAGACGGTACGGCTGCTCGCCGCGGGCCCGAGCCCGCGCGGCGCCGAACGCGACACCGCGACCCGGCTCGCGGAGTGGGCCGGGCCGCTGTGGCCCGCCCTGTCCTTCCGCCGCGACGACATCGGGGCCTCGGGCGCGAACCTCGTCGCCACCTCGGTCCATGAGGGCGGCACCCGAAGCGGGGAGCTGCTCCTCTACTCCCATCTCGACACCTCCCTGCCCGGCGATGCCACGCGGGACCGGTGGGCGACGGGGATCGACACTCCCCCCGCTCCCCTGACCGTGACCCCCGAGGCGGGGCTGCTCGCCGGCTTCGGCCTCGGTGTCGCGCGGGCCCCGGCCGCCGCGGCCCTGGCGGGGTACACGGCCGCCGCTGCGGCGCTCCTCGACGCGGGTGTCCCGCACCGGCTCACGCTGCTGCTGGCGAGCGCGGGCACGCATGCCTCCCCCTTCGCCGCCACCACCGAGTCGGCCGCGCCGGTCGGTGTGGAGGAATACCTCCGGACACACCCGCGCCCCGAGGCCGCCGTGGTGGCCAAGTGCGGCCCGCCCGGGATCCTGTACGAGGAGCCGGGGGCGGCGTTCGTCCGGGTCCGGCTGGGCACGGGATACCGTCCGGTGCTCGCCAGGGACGCGGCGCCGCCCGAGGGTGGCCTGATCGCCCATCTGGGCGAGGTGATCGCCGTCCTGGAGCGATGGCGCGCGGAGTACGCCGCGGCCCGCGCCGGGTCCGGCGGCCAGGTCGCCGCCGAGGCCGGCATCGGCGCGGTGCGCGGCGGCCTCGCGGCCAAGCCCGACCTGCTGCCCGGCGTCGTCGAGCTGCATCTCTACGTGGTCACCGTCCCCGGCGACGACGTCGAGCGCATCGCCGCCGACATCAGGGAGGCACTGGAGGCCGGTCTGCGGGGTGGCCCCCTGGAGGGGTGCGCGCCGGTCGTCGAGGCACGCGAGGCCCATCCCGCCGGCGTCACGCCGCCGGACGCGGCCGTCGTACGGCACGCCGCCGCCGCGTGGCGGCGTGAGCACGGCGGGCCGCCCCCGCCCGTGAAGGGCTGGAAGGGCTCGACCGACGGCGTGGTCCTGCGCGGCCACGGCGTGCCCACCGTCAGGGTCGGCCCCGCCGTACGGCCGGACCCGGCGGACCCGCGCCGGGATGTGGTCGAATTGGACACTTTGCTGCGATTTGCCCGTATATACGCGGAAATCGTCTTGCGGCATGTCGTTTACGGCGAACCAGTTCTCGAACCGTCTCAGTCCTGAGAAGATCTTCACCGCCGGACCGCTCCGTCCCACCGGATGGGAACCGTATCCTTTCACAAGATGGCGTCTCGGAAAATGGAACGCGAGCCACCTCCGAGCCATCACCGCGACACGAAGGAGCCACATGGGTGACGAGACGACGCCTGCCCCTCCCGGCGCCGGGGGCGACCGGGCGGCCCCGGCGATCCAGACCGTCCAGCGCGCGGCCATGATCCTCAGCGCGTTCACGGTCAGCCGTCCCCAGCTCAGCCTCAACGAGCTGACCGCCAGCCTGGGCACGAGCAAGGCGACCGCGCACCGGTACACGAAGGCGCTGCGCGAGAGCAACCTGCTGCGCTACGACGACCGTGAGGCGCTGTACTCCCTGGGCCCGCAGATCCTGACGTTGTCCGCCGCCGCGCGGGCCGGGATGCCGGTGATCGGCATCGCCGGGCCGTACATGCAGCGGCTGGTCCGCGAGATCGACGAGACGGTCGTGCTGAGCGTCTGGGACGGCGACAGCGCGGTGGTGGTCCGGGTGGACGACAACACCGACCGCATCATCCGCGTGAGCGTGCGGACCGGCACCCGGCTGTCCCGCACCGAATCCGCCCAGGGCCGGGTCTTCTGCGCGTTCCTGCCGGAGGGCGACGTACCCGGGCTGGCCCAGGAGCTGGACGCGTCCCCCGAACTGCGCCAGGAGCTGAAGAAGATCCGCGAGGAGAACATCTCGGCCAACACGCCGTCGGTGAACGGCGTGCGCACCATCGCCGCGCCGGTGTTCCGCGACCAGGTGCCGATCGCGACGATGGCCGTCGTGGCGACCACGGACTCGGTGCCGCCGGGCAGCGGCTCCCCCGCCGCCGAGGCGCTCAAGCGCGTCACCGCCGAGATCACCACGGAGCTGGGCCGGGAGTCGCCGGACGGCCTCGCCTGAGCGGCCGGTCCCTCCCCCGCCCTCGGGGCGCGTACGGGAAGGACCGACCGTCGGGGTTCCGGCACCCGGCCCCGCAGGGGGCCGGAGGCGCCGTCAGAGGTCCAGCACCAGGCGGGGTGACGTCGAGCGGCCCACGCAGATCATCATGGTCCGGCCGGACTCCCGCTCCTCCGGGGTGAGCAGGGAGTCCCGGTGCTCGGGGGTTCCGGCGAGCACCCGCGTCTCGCAGGCGCCGCAGTACCCCTTCTCGCAGTCGTAGGAGAGCCCGGGGACGGCCTCGCGCACCGCCTCGATGATGCGCTGGTCCTCCCTGACCCGCACCGTGCGGCCGCTGCGGGCGAGATGGACGTCGAACGCGGTGTTGCCCGCGGGGTCGAACGCCACCTCCAGGTCGTCGCCGGCCGCGAACCGTTCGATGTGCAGCCGGTCGCCGACGCCGAGGCGCGCGCAGGCCCGCTCGACCGCCTCGATCATCCCCGCGGGACCGCAGCAGTAGATCGCGGTACCCGGACCCGCCGAGCCCAGGACGGCGTCCAGGTCGGGCAGGCCGTGCTCGTCCTGCGGCAGCAGCTCGGCGTGCTCCCCCGCGTGCTCCACCAGCTCGTCCCCGAACGCCATGGAGGAACGCGACCTGCCGCCGTAGACGGCGCGCAGGGGCGCGCCGTCGCGGGCGGCGGCCCGCACCATGGCCAGGATCGGGGTGATGCCGATGCCTCCGGCGAGGAACAGGTAGTCCTCGGCGGAGACGAGGGGGAAGTGGTTGCGCGGTCCCTTCACGGTGACGGTCACGCCGGCGCGGGCGAGATCGTGCAGCTCGGCCGAGCCGCCGCGCCCACCGTCCTCCCGCAATACGGCCACGCGGTAGGAGGCGCGGTCCTCCGGGTCGCCGCAGAGGGAGTACTGCCGGATGCGTCCCGACGGGAGGCGGAACTCCAGGTGCGCGCCCGGCGCCCACGCGGGCAGTGCCTCCCCGTCCGGCGCGGCCAGCGTCAGCGCCAGCACGCCGTCGGCGACGGCCTCCGCCGCCGTGATCACGACATCGAACGGCACCGCCTGCTGGAAGGCCGCCGGAGCGCCGGACGAGGAGGGCGTCCCCCTGCGGGGCCCCGGCGTGAAGACGGCGGGGATGGCGTCCCAGCCGGACTGGTTGCCCCGGGTGGGGTAGGCGACCAGGCCCTCCTCCAGCACCCTGAAGTCGGGCAGCCTGGTCAGCACCTGGGTGATCATCTCGCGGAACATGGCACGGGCCAGGTGGGCCCCGGCGCAGCGGTGCGTGCCGATGCCGAAGCTGAGGTGGCGGGTGGCGTCCCGGTCCAGCCGGATCTCGGCCGGGTCGGGGAAGACCGCCGGGTCGTGGTTGGCCGCGACCCAGGGGATCAGCACGCGCTCGCCCGCGCGCACCGGGCACCCGCCGACCTCCGCGTCGGCCAGGGCCGTACGCGCCATGGACTGCGAGGGGGCGAACGCGCGGAGGAACTCCTCGGTCGCCGTGTCCAGCAGGTCCGGCGACTCGATGAGGCGCCGGCGCTGGTCCGGGTTCCGGCTCAGGTGCACGAGGACGGAACCGGTCAGTGACGTGGTGGTGTCCACGCCGCCCGCGATGAGCAGGCCGATCACGGAGACGAGCTCGTCCTCGCCGAACGGTTCGCCGTCGGGGCGGCGCCGCGCGACGAGGAAGCTCACCGCGTCGTCCGCGGGCTCCTCGCGGCGCAGCCGTACCAGCTCGCGGATCCGCCGCTCCATGTGGACGAGGCCCTCGGCCCCGCGGCGGGCCCGGTCGCTGTCGGCGGGCGCGGCGAAGATGTCGTGGATGGGCCCGGCCAGCGGGGCCCAGTCCTCCTCGGGGAAGCCGAGCCAGTCCAGGGTGACCGCGGCCGGCAGCGGGTTGGTCAGGTCCCTGACGAAGTCGGCCGAGCCGAGCTCGACGAACGCGTCCACGACGCGCGTCGCGTGCCGGGCGATCATCGGCCGGAGCCTCTCGACGGCGTCCGGGGTGAGCAGCGGATTGATCAGGTCGCGGTACCCCGTGGAATCCGGCGGGTCCAGCTCGATCGGGTACTGCTCCAGGCCGGGCCCGCTCGGGATCACGATCGCGACCCGGTCCCTGCCCGCGGCGGCCCGCGAGGAGGAGAAGGTCGCGTCGTCACGGGCGACGCGGACCACGTCGGCGTAGCGGGTCGTGTAGACGTAGCCGCCGTGGGCCGTCGTCCGGCCGACCGGGCAGCCTTCGCGGAAGGACTCGTAGTAGGCGACCGGGTCCTCCGTGCACAGGGCGGAGTGGTGGTCGAAGTCAACCTGTCGGGTCATGGTGCACAGGCCCCACATACATGGACGACGCGCGGTGTTTCCCAGCCGCGCCACTGGGTGTCTGTGGTCCCGGGAGTCTAACCGTGCTCACTCCGCGAGACAATGTCTCGCGGAATGCGGCGATATCGCGGCGGCCCGGCTCCCGGGAGGGACCGCAGGAACGTCGGGCGCCAGAGCGTGCAGAACGTGCAGAACGTCAGAACGTCAGGACGGCTTTCGCGACCTCGCCCGCGCGTACCGCGGCGACGGCCTCGTTGATCTTCTCGAACGGGAACGCGGTCATCATCCGGTCCACCGGGAACCGGCCCGCGGCGTGCAGGTCGAGCAGCTTCGGCAGGAACACCTGCGGGACGCTGCTTCCGGCGATGATCCCGGTGATGGTCCGCCCGTTGAGCACGCTGCGCCAGTCGAAGCTCATCTCGGGGCTCGGGCCGACGCCGATGACGCCGCACCTGCCGAGCGGTCCGAGCGCCTCGACCGCCGTACGCAGGACGTCCTGCCTGCCGGTGGTGTCGATGACGTAGTCGAACCCGTGGGGCACGATCTCCCGCAGCGCGGCAGCCGAATCCGACGCCGTGGAGTCGACGGCGTGCGTCGCGCCGTAGGATCGCGCCGCCTCCAGCTTGGCCGCGTTGACGTCCACCGCCGCGACGATCCCACAGCCGCTGACGGCCGCGGCGATGATCGCGGCGACGCCGACGGCACCGGCGCCGAAGATCGCGATCGAGGAGCCGGCCTCCGGGCGCAGCACGTTGAACACTCCGCCCGCCCCGGTCTGGAACCCGCAGCCGAAGGGACCGGCGAGCGGCAGGTCGATGCCGTCGCCGATCGGCACGACCGCGCGTTCCGGCACCACCGCGTGGGTGGCGAAGGACGACTGCCCGAGGAAGTGCCCGTTGATCTCGGCGCCGTCGAGGGAGAGCGCGGAGGAGCCGTCGGGGCGGCGCCCGCTGAAGTTGACCGCGTCGAACCGGTGGCAGTACGCGGGCGAGCCGGTACGGCACGTCACACAACTTCCGCACGAGGTGAAGCTCATCGCCACGCGGTCCCCCGGCGCGACGGAGGTCACCTGGGCGCCGACCCGCTCGACGACGCCGGAACCCTCGTGCCCGAGGACCGCGGGCGTCGGGAAGAACGTGGCGAACTCCAGGTCGGTGCCGCAGATGCCGGTGCCGCTCAGCCGTACGAGCACCTCGTCCGGGCGGGGGTCGCCGAGGTCCACGTCACGGAGGGCGAACGGGCCTCCCGCTGTCTCCAGAACTGCGGCGGTGATGCGCACGAGACCTCCTCAGAGCTTTTCATAAAACGAGATGGCATCTTGACATGCAGAATATTGGCGGTCAAGGATTCCCTCCATGGCCGAACTCCTGATCCCTTCCGCCCAGCAGCTGATCGACGGCGAGTGGGCGGCCGCCCGCGACAGGGGCGAGCTTCCCGTCACGGATCCCGCGACCGGACAGACGATCCAGGCGGTGGCCCGCGCCGGACGCGCGGACGTCGACGACGCCGTGTCCGCCGCCCGCCGGGCGTTCCCCGCCTGGGCCGCCACCTCGCCGTCCGAGCGCGGCGCGCTGCTGCGCCGCTGGGCCGAGCTCATCGGCGGACACGTCGAGGAACTGGCCGCACACGAAGCCCGCGACGTGGGCAAACCGTTGTCCGGCGGCCGGATGAACGTGTACATCGCGCAGAGCATCATCGACTACTTCGCGGGCGCGGCCGACAAGCTCACCGGCGTGACCCTGCCCACCCGCACCCCCGACTACCTCGGCTACACCGTCCAGGAACCGTACGGCGTCTGCGCCGTCGTACTCCCATGGAACGTTCCCTCCGTGCTCACGGCGGCCAATGTCGCACCGGCGCTCGCGGCGGGCAACACCGTGGTCCTCAAGCCGTCGGAGGTGGCGCCGCTCGCGCCGTTCGCCCTGGCCGAGCTCGCCCGGCAGGCCGGGTTCCCGCCCGGCGTGCTGAACGTCCTCACAGGGTACGGAGCCGACGCGGGAGCCGCGCTCACCTCGCATCCCGGCGTGAACCACATCAGCTTCGTCGGCTCGACCGCCACCGGCCGCGCGATCATGCGGGCCGCCGCCGAGAACCTGGTGCCGGTCAAGCTCGAACTGGGCGGCAAGTCGCCCAACGTGCTCTTCGCCGACGCCGACATGGACGTGGCGATCCCCGCGATCGTCGGGTCCATCACCGAGAACGCCGGCCAGAACTGCTACGCCGGGTCCCGGCTGCTGGTGGAGGCGTCCGTCAAGGACGAGGTCGTCGAGCGGGTGGCCGCCGCGATGCGCGCCGTCCGCATCGGCCCCTGGGACGCGGACCTCGACATGGGACCGCTGGTCAGCGAGGCGCAGTACCGGCGGGTGCTCGGCTTCCTGGAGGAGGCTCCGCGCGAGGGCGCCCGCCTCGTCACCGGCGGCGGCCCCGCCGGGCAACGGGCGGGGGGACGGCCGGACGGCTGGTTCGTCGAGCCCACGCTCTTCGACGACGTGGATCCCGGCGCCCGGCTGTACCGGGAGGAGGTCTTCGGCCCCGTGCTCGCCGTACAGGCGTTCTCCGGCACCCGGCAGGCGATCGAGATGATGAACGACACCGACTTCGGCCTGCTCGCGTGCGTCTGGACCAATGACGTGTCGCGTGCGCTGCGACTGGCCGGGGAGGTGCGCTCCGGGCAGGTGTCGGTGAACCAGTTCGCCGACGCCGGGGTGATCGGCTTCCCGTTCAACATGCAGAAGGACAGCGGCTTCAGCCGGGGCGGCGGCCACGGCGCGATGCGGGAGTACACCCAGGAGAAGGCGGTCGCGATCCGCCTCCTGGAGCGCTGACCGGGGGCCCCGGCCCCGTGTCCACACCGGCGTCCGCGCCGGTGCCGGTACCGGTGTTCGCGCCGGTGCCGGTACCGGTGTCCGTACCGGCGGCGTCACTGTGTAACCCGCGCGGAACCGTTCCGACATGCGTGTATCCCCTCCCGGCGACCCGCGTGTAACAAGCGCGTGACGTGCGGAGCCAGATGCCGTCGGGGCATTGACACGCTACCGGAGCGGTAGCAGAGTACGTCGCATTGCGAGCCACCGAATCACAATGCGAGATGGCATCAACATTGGCGATCCGTGGAGGGTAGCGTGCGAGCACTGGTCCAGACGGCCTTCGGAGGCCCGGAGGCGGTGGCCGTCCAGCGGGTCCCCGAGCCCGAACCCGGTCCGCACGACGTGGTCGTCCGAGTGGCCGCCTGCGCGCTCAACCGCCTGGACCTTCTCCAGCGGCGCGGCCCCGGGATGCTCCCCGGCTTCAGCCTGCCGCACATCGCCGGCATGGACATCGCCGGGCACGTGGTGGCGACCGGCGCCTCCGTCACGTCGCGGGCCGTCGGCGACCGTGTGGTGATCGACCCCACCGTGGGCTGCGGCTCCTGCGCGCACTGCCTGGCCGGAGAGCGCGGACACTGCGCGGCGCTGCGGGTCATCGGCGGCAACGCCCCTGGAGGCTACGCCGAGTTCGTCGCCGTGCCGGCCGATCTGGCCCACCCGGTGCCGGAGCACGTCGGCCTCGACGAGGCCGCGGCGCTGCCGACACCGTGGAGCACCGCCTGGCAGGCGACGTACCGCGTGGGCGAGGTCGGTCCGGACGACTGCGTCGTCGTCCAGGCGGCGGCCAGCTCGGTCAGCATCGCCGCGATCCAGCTCGCCAAGCAGGCCGGGGCCCGGGTCGTCGCGGTGGCCAGCACCGACGAGAAGCTCGCCGCCGCCGCAGGCCTCGGCGCCGACCTGCTGCTGCGCGGCGACGCCCCGATCTCCGGGCCGGTGCGCGACTTCACCGGCGGCCGCGGGGCCGACGTGGTCCTCGACCACGTCGGCGCCGCCACCTGGCAGCGCTCGCTCGACTGCCTGCGGATCGGCGGCCGGCTGGTGATGTTCGGCAACACGACGGGCGACGAGGTCTCCCTCTCGCTGGCGAACGTCTACCACCGCGGCCTGCGGCTGCTCGGATCCGGCGCCTACACCGCCGACGATTTCTCCCTCATGCTGGACACGTACTTCTCGGGTGGCCTGCGCACCCTCGTGGCCGCCGAGTGCGGGTTCGAGGAGCTGCACCCGACCTTCGGCCGGGGCGACTCCCGGTCGCTCGTCGGCCGGGTCCTGGTGCGGCCATGACGGCACCTGACACGACACCCGACACAGCACCCGTCACGGCACCCGTCACGGCACCCGTCACGGCGTCCGCGCCCGGGGACGGCCACGCGGACCTGCTCGTCGTGGGCGGCGACGTGGTGACGATGGCCCCCGGACGCGAGGTGGTCACCGGAGCCACGATCGCCGTGGCCGCCGGGCGTGTCGCCGCGATCGGCCCGGCGGACGAGCTGCGGGCCCGATTCCCCGGCGCCCCGGAGCTGGACGCGCGGGAGTGCGTGGTGATCCCCGGACTGGTCAACGCGCACCAGCACACGACCGCCGATCCCCTGGTACGCAGCATGATCCCGGACGACATCGCCTCCGAGGAGGCGATCTTCGGGTGGATCGTTCCGCTGCACGACCAGGTCACCGGCGACGACGACGAGCTGTCGGCGACCCTGACGGCCGCCGAGTCCCTCCTCCGCGGCGTCACCACGATCCTGGAGCCCGGTACGGTCGCCCACCCGCTGAGGGTGGCGACGGGCCTCGCCTCGGCCGGGATCCGCGCCCGCGTCGGCCGCTGGGGCTGGGACGTGCCGGGTGTCGCCCACGCGCTGCCCGCCGCGGAGAGCCTGGCCCTCCAGGAGGAGACCGTACGCGCTCTCCCGCCGGGCGGGACCGTCACCGGCTGGGTCACCCTGGTCGGGCACGACCTGGCGAGCGACGAGCTGTTCGTCGGCGCGGCGGAGCTGGCCGAGCGGCTGGACGTGGGGCTGACCTGGCACATCTCCCCCAGCGCCGCCGACGCGCGGGCCTACGCGGAGCGGGCGGGCACCCGGCCCGTGCTGCACTTCCGGCGGCTCGGCGTGCTGGGTCCCCGGCTGCTGCTCGGCCACGCCGTCTGGCTGGACGACGCCGAACTCGACGCCGTCGTCGAGACGGGTACGGCCGTCGCCTCCTGTCCCGGGGCGTACCTGCGGCTCGGCCAGGGATATGGCCGGGCAGGACGGCACGGGGAACTGGTCCGCCGGGGCGGCAGGGTCGCCCTCGGCTGCGACTCCCACAACGCCGGTGACGTGCCCGACCTGCTCGGCGCGGCGCGGTTGCTCGCCGCGCTGGAGCGCGACCGGGACGAGGCGCCCGTCCTGCGCGCCGACCAGGTCTTCGCCCTGGCGACGATCGACGGCGCCGAGGCGGTCGGACTCGGCCACCTCGTCGGCTCGATCGAGGTCGGCAAGGCCGCCGACCTGGTCGTACTCGACACCCGGGACCTGTCCTGGACCCCCAGGGGCGACCTCGCCACGCACCTGGTGTGGGGCGCGCCGACGCACACGGTCCGCGACGTGCTGGTCGACGGCAAGGTCGTCGTCCGCGACCGCGGGCTCACCACCGTCGACACCGGCGCGCTGCGCCGCGAGGCCGCCGAGCGGTCCGCGGCGCTGCTGCGCCGGGCCGGCCTGGACGTACCGCACCGCTGGCCGTCGATCCCGGCGGCGGCGTACTCCCGAAGATCATCCTGACCACACCCCCTGAAGATCACTGCCCGGAATCACGACCCGACAACTCCCCTACGAACTCCCAGCAGATCGAGCCCCCAGAAGATCGAGAGGATCGTTATGGCCGGAAACTACCGAGCGGGCAAGGCCGCCGGTGCGATGATCGCCTGCCTCGGCACGATCGCCCTGGCCGGATGTGCCGGCAACGACGCGACCGCGGCGAAGGCTCCGGCCGCGACCGCCGGCAGCACCTCGGGCGGCGGCACCCAGGCCGGCCAGCCGGACGTCAACGGCGACGGCAAGGTCGTCATCGGGGTGCTCAGCCCCGGCGACATCAACGACGGCGGCTACTACCAGAGCTTCGTCGACACCGCCGAGAAGTACGCCACGTCACAAGGCTGGACGCTCATCAAGCGGGGCAGCGTGAACACCAGTGAGGCGCTCAGCGCCGCGCGGGCGCTCTGCCAGCAGAAGGTCGACATGGTGGCGCTGGGCGCCTCGGAGCTGAGGGACGCGATCCCCGCCTCCGAGGAGCCGGTCTGCGCCAACACGGCGTGGTACGTGCCGTCCGCCGACAACATCCCGCAGACGCCGAAGATCATGCTCTCCGTCGACGACGCCAACCAGAGCCTGCTGGCCGCCGGGTACGCCGCCGGCCTGCTGCTGAAGGAGCGCGGCGACACCAAGGCCGGTTTCATCACCGGTCCCGAGGTCGACTTCACCACCTCGGCGGTGCGGGCGTACCGCGCGGGCATCCGCCTCGTGATCCCCGACGCGAAGGTGGTGACGACCTTCACCGGCGACCTCAACGACTCGGCCAAGGCCAAGGAGGCGATGCAGGCGCAGATCAGCCAGGGCGTCAAGGTGGTGTACCCGTACCTCGGTGGCGCCACGAACGCCGCCACGGAGCTGGCCAACGCCAACGACGTCTACACCCTCACCCCGGGCACCGACCAGTGCGCCTCCACCAAGCCCAAGTTCGACGTCTCCGTGCTGTTCAGCCCGGGCGACTACTTCGCCTCCGCGCTGGAGAGCTTCGCCGCGGGCAAGCTGCAGATGGGCGTCAAGAAGGTCTGGCAGCTCGGCGTCGACCCGTACCCGACGGTGAAGCTGTGCGGCGACAAGCCGGAGGTCAAGGAGAAGCTCGACGCGTTCATCGCCGACGTCGGCGCCAACAAGTTCGACCCCGCCGCGGAAGTCAAGAGGCTCGGTTCCTGAGATGACAGATGACGAGCGGGCGAGGGAGCTGACCCCGCCATCGGCCCCCGCTCTGCGGCTGCGGGGCATCAGCAAGCGCTACGGCCCGGTCGTCGCCTCCGACAACGTGGATCTCGACGTGCACCACGGCGAGATCCACGGTCTGCTCGGAGAGAACGGCGCGGGCAAGTCGACGCTCATGAAGATCCTCCTGGGGCTGGTCCAGCGGGACTCCGGGACGATCATGCGCGGCGAGACGCCGGTGGACGTCCACAACCCTCAGGCGGCCGTGGCGCTGGGCATCGGCATGGTGCACCAGCACTTCAGCCTGATCGACGCGCTGACCGTCTGGGAGAACGTCATCCTCGGCGACACCGGGAAGATCGACCGCGCCGCCGCGTGCCGCCAGGTGGAGGAGGTGTCCCGGCGGTACGGCCTGCCGATCGACCCCACCGCCCGCGTCGACCGGCTCTCCGCCGGAGAGCGGCAACGGGTCGAGCTGATCAAGTGCCTGCGCCGGGACCCGTCGGTGCTCATCCTCGACGAGCCGACCTCGGTGCTGACGCAGGCCGAGTCGGCGGAGCTGTTCACCGTCCTGCGCCACGTCGTACGCGCAGAGAACCGCGCGGTGATCCTGATCAGCCACAAGCTGGCGGAGATCACCGCGGCCACGGACCGGGTGACCGTGCTGCGCAAGGGGAAGGTGGTCTTCCACAGTGAGACCTCCGCGACCATGCCGCCGGAGCTGGCCCGCCAGATGGTGGGGCGGGACGTCTCGCTGCGGGCCGAGGGAGCCGCACTCGGCATGCTGCCGGTGGACGGCGCCCCGGCCCCCGCGGACCCCGGCACCGGCACCGGCACCGGCACCGGCACTGGCACTGGCACCGACGCGGCGGCGCCCGGGACGGCACCGGCGCTGCGGCTGCGCGATCTGACGGTGACGATCGACGGCGTGGCCGTCCTGTCCGACCTGAGCCTGGACGTCGCCCCCGGCGAGATCGTCGGTCTGTACGGCGTCGAGGGCAACGGCCAGTCCACCCTCGGCGACCTGCTCTCCGGGCTCGTCCTCCCCACCTCGGGGACGGTCGAACTCGCGGGGCGTCCGGTCGAGCTGGACCGGCCCGGGGCGCTGCACCGGGCCGGTCTCGGCATCATCCCGGAGGACCGGCACAGCTCCGGCGTCGTGCTGGACATGAGCGTCGCCGAGAACCTGGTGATGAAGTCCATCGGCGACGTCAGCGGCCGCGGTTTCATCAGCCGACGCAGGATGCACGCCATCGCGCGCCGCCTCGCGGCGGAGTTCAACATCGTCACCCCGTCCATGGACACGCCGGTCCGGAGCCTGTCCGGAGGCAACCAGCAACGGGTCGTCCTCGCCCGCGAGCTGTCGGCCGGGCCCGGCGTCCTCATCGCCGCGCAGCCCACCCACGGGCTGGATGTGGGGGCCATCGAGGACATGTACCAGCGGTTGCGGGACGCGGCGTCAGGAGGTGTGGCGGTGTTGCTGATATCCACCGAGCTGGAGGAGGTCATGGCTCTGGCGTCCCGGATCGCGGTGATCTCCTCGGGACGGATCACCGGCGTGCTCTCCACAGGGGAGGCCACGGCGGAGCGGCTCGGCATGCTGGTGGGCGGGGTGGCCGCGTGACCGCCTCCTCTCCCGCCGTCCCCTCGGGGACCGGCCGCCGCCTGCTCCGCCACCTCAACCCCGGCCCGTACGGCTGGCAGACCACGGCGGCGACCGTGCTCGCCCTGCTCGTGGCGCTCGCCCTCTCGTCCGCGCTCATCGCGATCACCGGGGGCTCGCCCGCCGCGTCGGTCCAGGCCCTGTTCCAGGGCAGCATGGCGGACTGGACGGCGTGGACGTCCACGCTGCTCTACATGGCTCCGCTGCTGCTCGTCGCGGTCGGCGCCTGCGTCAGCGCGCGCTCCGGCCTGTTCAACATCGGACAGGAAGGCCAGGTGCTCATCGGCGCGCTCGCCGCGGCCTGGGTCGGCCTGCGCCTGGCGATCACCGGCCCAGTGCTGCTGGTGGTCATGCTGGCGGCCGCCGCGCTGGCCGCGGGCGCGTGGGCGGGCCTCAGCTCGCTCATGTACCGGCTGCGCGGGGTCAACGTCGTCGTCAGCACGATGCTGATGACCTTCGTCGCCCAGCAGGTCGTCGCGTACGCGGTGAACATGCCGTGGCTGCTGCAGGAGTCCCGGGTCGGCAACGCGCCGGTCTCGCCGCAGTCCAACCCGCTGCCTCCCTCGGGCCTGCTGGGCTCGTTCGGCGAGTACCCCGACCTGCAGATCAACGGCGGCCTGATCCTCGCGGTGGTCGCGGCCGTGCTCGTCGCGGTGGCGATCACGCGCACTCCCTGGGGCTTCCGCCTCACCATGCTCGGCCGCAACCCCCTCGCCGCCAAGCACGCGGGCGTACGCGTCAACGCGCTGGGCGGTGCCGCGCTGGCGATCTCCGGGGCGCTGGCCGGCCTCGCCGGGGCGGTCCTGCTGGCCAGCCCGGTGGGAGTCAACCGGCTCCAGCCGGGCATAGCGATGAACATCGGCTGGGACGGCCTGCTGGTCGCCCTGGTCGCGCGCAACCGGCCGCTGGCCGCCATGCCCGTCGCCCTGCTCTTCGGCGTGCTGCGCTCGGGAGGCGGCTTCCTGGCGGCGACCGGGGTGCCCTCGTTCCTGGTGGACGTGGTCAAGGCGCTGCTGGTGCTCGCCTTCGTCGCACCGCCCGTGGTCGTCGCCCTCGTCAGGCGGCGCCGTTCCAGCGACCGAACGGCGGGATCCCGCCGTGAGGCCACTCCCGTCGCAGAGGAGGCGATCGCGTGAGCGCCGCCGACGACATCTCCACGATCCTGTCCAGCGGGATCCGGCTCACGGTGCCGCTGGCCTTCGCCGCCTGCGGCGAGTACCTCGCCGAGCGGGCCGGGACGATGAACATCTCGCTCGAGGCCATGATGCTGGGCGCCGCGTTCGGCTCGGTGGCCACGGCGTCGGCGACCGGCAGCGCCACCACCGGACTGGTGGCGGGTGTGCTGATCGGACTGCTGATCGGCTTCGTGCACGGGAACCTCGCGCACCGCCTGGAGGTCAACACGTTCGTGGTCGGTCTGGTGCTGAACGCCCTCGTGCTGGGGCTGACCAGCTTCCTGATCACGATCAGCTCGTTCGACTCCCACCAGGTGTCGCAGGTGAGCGTCCCGTGGCTGCGGGACATCCCCCTGATCGGCCATCCGCTGTTCGTCGAGCGGTGGCCGGTATACCTGCTGATCCTCGTCATCCCGCTGACCTGGTGGCTCGTGGAGCGCAGCAGGTGGGGGCTGGAGCTGCGGGCCGTCGGCGAGCAGCCGCAGGCCGCCGACGTCACCGGCATCCACGTCAACCTGCGCCGCCGCCAGGCGCTGCTGTGGTGCGGCGCGCTGGCCGGCCTCGGCGGCGCCTACCTGGCGGTGGGCGAGGTCGGCTCGTTCAACCAGAACATGACGGCGGGGCGCGGGTACATCGTCATCGCGGCGGTGATCTTCGGCGCCTGGCGGCTGGGCCGCACGCTGCTCGGCTGCGTGCTCTTCGGCCTGGCCGACGCCATGCGCCTCGCGCTTCCCGCCCTCGGCCTGACGCTGAACTCGCAGCTCCTGGTCGTCGCGCCGTACCTGCTCGCGCTGCTCGCGATGCTGGTCTTCGCGACCAGGAACCGCGAACCGAAGGCGCTCGGGCAACCGTTCGTACGGGGTTCCACCTGACGGACGGCACCATGACCCACCCCTTGATGGATCAGACAAATCGGAGGAAGAAATGAGCGGTCTGTCCCAGGCACGCTGGACGCACGTGGCGCTGCCGACCGGCGACCTCGACAAGGCGATCGACTTCTACACGGCGCTGACGCCGCTGGTCGTCGTGGAGCGGTTCCGGGACGCCGACGGTGAGAGCGCCTGGTTGTCCAACGACAAGCAGGTCGAGACGCCGATGGTGCTGGTGCTCGTGTCCTTCAACAAGGACAAGGGCGGGCAGCTCGGGCTGTTGACGCCGTTCGCGCACATCGGCATCGAGGTGCCGGAGCGCGGCGACGTGGACGCGATCGCCGAGCGGGCGCGCGACCTGGGCTGCCTGCACTGGGAGCCCAGGGACATGCCCGACCCGGTCGGCTACATCTGCGCCCTGAAGGACCCCGACGGCAACGTCATCGAGATCTCGCACAACCAGCAGGTGTTCGACACGGTGCGCAAGCTGTGGGCGAACCCCTCCTGAGCTCCGAACTCACCCGGGCCGCGGTCGCGCGGTACGTCGCCGCGCTGAACGCGCACGACGCCGACGCGATCGCGGCCTGCGTGAGTCCGGACTTCGTCAACGAGCACACGTCCACGCTCGGCCGTGACGTCACCGGCCGCGATCGCTACCGCACGAACCTCACGGGGTTCCTGGCCGACTTCGCGGACCTGCACTACGCCGTCGAGGACCTGATCGTGGAGGACGGCCGGGCGGCGCTCGCCTACCAAATGTCGTTCACGCTGGTCTCCGCCGGGCGCAAGCCGGTCCGGATACGCGGCGTCTTCCGCTTCCGGGTGGGCGCGCACGGCCTGATCACGCACCGTACGGACTACTGGGACAGCGGCGAGGTGCACCGGCAGCTCACCGAGCCGTCGACACCGTCGGCACCGTCGGCCTAGGAACACGTACACGAGATGCCCTGGGGACCGTTCCCCAGGGCATCTCCGTTTGGGGAGAAGCGGCCGGGACCGGCCGGGCGGACAGACGGGAACGGCCGACAGGGGGGCGATCCCTGTCGGCCGTTCCGTCGCGGGCCGGACCAGCGGTCAGTTGCCCCAGTCCTGGTTGGGCACGACCGCCTCGGCGATGTGGAAGGCGCCGCCCTCCACCAGCTTCTTCTCCTCGGCGCCGCGCGCCTTCACGACGTTCTTGCCGAAGCCGTCCACGAGCGGGCGGCCCACGTCGCGCTTGAGCCAGAGGCGGAGCAGGTGGCGGCGGCGCTCCGGCTCCGGCCAGTCGATGTACTCGGTGCGCGAGTGCAGGGCGGCGTAGTTCAGCAGCCACTGGACGTCACCCGGCTGGAAGTCCATGTCGAGCGCGAGTCCGGGCTCCTGGGTGATCTCGTCGTAGAGGTTCAGCAGCTCGATCTGGTCCTCGGTCAGCCGCGGCACGCCGTCGTACTTCTGCGCGGAGAAGATCATCGTGCTGCCCGCGTACGTGCTGAAGATGCCGTCGACGTAGCTGCAGATCGGGGACACGTAGGTCTCGGACAGCGCGTCCGGGTCCTGGCCCCGCCAGTCCCAGTGCCAGGGCTCGAACAGCAGGGGGGCGAGGTCGGGCCGACGGCGCAGGATCTCGTTGTAGATCGTCGTACCGCTCACCAGGCTGCTGGCGCCGCCCTCCTTCGAGGCGCGCAGGCACATCAGCGCGACGACGTCGGAGCTGTCGGAGTGGAACGGCAGCCGGTCGCGCACCCGCGACGGCAGCGCGCCCGGGTCGTCCAGCGTCTTGTTGGACGTCGCGATGACGTGGTCGAGCACGTTGCCGAGCTGGTTCTGCTCCATCGGCGTGCCGAGGTGCAGGCCCATCACGAAGAAGATCGCACCTGCCAGCGCGTCGCCGTACTCCTCGGTGCGCAGACCGCGGATCAGGACGAACCCGCGCCCGGCGTCCATCTGCCGCGCGCACTCCTCCATCAGACCGGTCGCGGCGGACAGCGGATAGTCGGCCGCGACCACGGTGCGCAGGTCGGGGTCGTCCGCGACGAACTTACGGCCGACCTCCTCGAGCTCCTCGCGCTCCGCGTCGCTGAGGAGGTAGATCCATTCGGTGGATCCGGCCAGCTCGTCGCCACGCCATGCGGACGGGCCGGTGATCGGGGACAGGGAGACCTCTGTGGTCATGATGATGCACTCCGAGTACTTTGGGGGTCGCGTCTCAGAAGGGCGGTGACAGCTCGAAAAGGCCGTCACAGCCGGGATGCGGGAGTCCGGACAGGCGAGGACGGCGGACGACGCCGCGGGACCGCTCGTGCGGCGCCGCTCGCCTCTGATGCGGAGATCAGAAAGGGGTCTGCGGATCTCCCGCGGCGGTGCCCGGGCGCATGCCCTTCCGCGGCGGGCGGACTCGCATCGGTTCCTCCCAGCCGGACAGGATCGCCCCGAAGCCGGGTACGGCAACGTGGATCATGGCGCTCTCCTGCGGGTGGTCGTCTTTCCGCCACGCTAAACCTGTGCCAAAGGTTCCGTCAATAGAGATGACGTCTCGCATTCCGCTACATGGGTAGGGGTTGAGCGCCCCGGCCGGCCGCGACATCAGCGAACGGCATCAGCGAAAGGCCGCGGCGTTGCGCCTGGCCCAGTCGACAAAGGTGCCGGGGGCGCGACCGAGGATCTTCTCGACGTCGGGGCTGACGGTCTGCTCCCGGACGGTCGGGGTGCCGAGGATGTCGAGGGTGGTGTCCGCCACCGGGGCGGGCATGAAGGTGAGCATCTGGGCGCGGGCCTCCTCTCGGGTCTGGTCCACGAAGGTGACGGGCTCGCCGATGGCGTCACCGATGGCGGCCGCGCGGCCGCGCGCGGTGATCGGCGCGGGGCCGGTCAGTTCGTAGATCGCCTCCGCGTGGCCCGGCCGAGTCAGGGTGACGGCGGCCACGGCGGCGATGTCGTCGGGATCGATGACCGGGAGGCCGACCTCGCCGAAGGGGGCGGCGGCCGTACGGGACGTTTTGATGGACGGCGCCCAGGCGTAGGCGTTGGAGGCGAAGCCTCCGGGCCGCAGGATGGCCCACTCGGCGCCGGAGTCCATGACGGCCTGCTCGTAGGCGGCGAACGCCCGGCCGTGCGACAAGGAGTCCGGGCGGGTGGCCACCCCCTGGGAGGAGAGCAGGACGATCCTGCCCGCGGCCGCCAACGGGGCGACGACCCGGACCGGATCGCCGACCATCATCAGCTCTCCGCCGACCAGCAGGAAGACCGCGTCCGCCCCCGAGAACACGTCGGCGGGCGGCTGCGAGAGGTCGGCGGCGACCGCGCGGACGCCGGACGGCACGTCGGCCTGCGCCATCCGGCGGGAGACCGCGGTCACCTCGCGACCCTGTTCGGCGAGGATGCGGACCAGCGTACGGCCGACGTTCCCGGTGGCACCGGTGACAACGATCATGAGAGGCCCTTCCAGTTGTTAGTTAGTGGACTGACTAAGAAGGACCCTAACACATGAGAGGCATATAGTTAGTCAGGTGACTGACTTGAAAGAGTCCGGCCGAGTCCGGGCGGCTGACGCCAAGCGGCGGCGCCTCATGAGGGCCGCGGCGGAAGTCCTGCACCGGCAGGGTGCCGAGCGCACCACCATCGCCGACATCGCGCGGGTGGCCGACGTCCCCGCCGGCAACGTGTACTACTACTTCAAGACCAAGGACGATCTGGTCGCCGCCGCGCTCTCCGAGCACGCGCGGCAACTGGAACTGCTCACCGGCCACCTGGACCAGCTCGCCGACCCCCGCCTGCGCCTCAGAAGCCTCATCGAGACCTGGATGGGCCAGCGCGACCTCGCCGCCCGCTACGGCTGCCCTACCGGCACCCTCGCCGTCGAACTGGACAAGCGCGACGAGGGCGGCCTCGACGTCGAGGCGGGCAAGGTCATCCGGCTACTGCTCGCCTGGGTGGAGCGTCAGTTCCGCGAGCTGGGCCAGCCGGAACCAGACGGCCTGGCCCTGACGCTGGTGGGCGCCTATCAGGGCATGTCCCTGCTGGCCAACGCCCTGCGGGACCCGGGGGTCATGGACCGCGAGGGCGCCCGCCTGCTCGCCTGGCTCGACTCCCTTGGTGCCGCCTGAAGCCGCCGCGCCGTACCTGGAACAAAAGGCCCGCGTATCGCGCGCGCATGAGGGCTCGCGCATGAGGGCTCGCGCATGAGGGCTCGCGCATGAGGTACGGCGCGGCGGCGCGCCCACCTCTTGACCGCCACCTCTTGACCGCCACCGCTTGACCGCCACCGCTTGACCGCCGCCGCTTGACCGCCGCCGCCCCGGCCACAGACGCGGAGCCGGGGGCGGTCATCACGGCATCGCGCGGCTCATCACTCCGAGCGCAGCGACATCGCCGCGTACTCGACGCGGTCCTCCTCAAGCAGCGACACCTGCTCGACGCCGGAATCCAGCAGCTCCCGCCAGTTCTCCCCGAGCCAGGACTCGGCGTCGGCCTGGCTCGTGAAGATCTCCCTCGGCAGGTCCCGGTTGGTCACCTCGCCACCGTTCGCATCCTCGTAACGCCATCGCCACGTCATGACTTACGCTCCTTTTCCGGGTCCGGCCGACGCCCGCCCCGGCCGCGATCCGGTGGTTCGCGATCTCCGAGCAGGTCCCGCCGACCATACAACCGCTCAGGACGGCGATCCTTCCAGTACGTACCGGGAACGGCCTTCCGACGCCCCGCCATCCGCCGCGGGCGGGCGGCACGGGAAGATGGCGTCGCGCGGACCCGGCGTACAGGACCGGGAGGAGCGAGCGACGGCCTCAGCGGGGTCCGGCACCGGGCGGGCCCTGCGGCACGGAGGGGACGAAATGAGGATATTCCTGGAGGGAACGGCCGGCCCCGAAGGATGGCCCTCCCCCGGCTGCCGCTGCGCCTCCTGCGGACGGACGAGCGCCCTGCCCCGCCGCCCCCTGTCGGTCGTCGTCGACGACGTGGTACGGCTCTCCCCCGATCCGTCCTCCACCCCCTCCCGCACGAGTCCGCGGCCGGGACCGGACGGCCACTCCATGGAGCACACTCCGGACGGTCTCGCGGTGACCGGCCCGGACGGAGGGCGGCTGCTCCACACGGGCATCCGGCGCGTAGGGAGGGAGGAGCCTCGGGACGAACAGGCGCCCGCGCCGTACGACGTGGTGCTCCTCGACCCGCTCGACCGGCCCGAGCGGCTCGGCGACCTGCGCCGGAGGGGCCGGGTGACGCCGCGCACCCGCGTCGTCGCCGTCGGCCTCGACCACCGTGTCCCGTCCGAGGCGGAGCTGGCCCGCCGGCTCGTGTTCTGGGGGGTGGAGGCCGTGCCCGACGGCACCGCGCTGGAAACGCGGGACCTGCCCTCACCCGCCCGGTCCGCGCCACGGCGCACACTCCTGCTCGGCGGCGCCCGTTCCGGCAAATCGGAGGAGGCGGAACTTCGGCTCGCGGCCGAGGCGGAGGTCACCTATGTGGCGACGGGCCCCTCGGGTGGTGACGATCCTTCCTGGCTCGCCAGGGTGCGGGCGCACCGCGACCGTCGTCCCGCGCGCTGGGGGACGGTGGAGACCACCGACCTCGCCGGGCTGCTCCGCGCGTCGTCCGGAACACTCCTCATCGACGGGCTCGGCACCTGGATCGCCGCCGTCTTCGACGAGTGCGGCGCCTGGCCGGGCCAGGAGAGCGAGACCGCACAAGGGCGGAACACCCTCGACGATCAGGACTCCCCACACGAGAACGGCGGCCCCCGCGAAGGCGCCGCTCCCCGACGGGGCGACTACCCCCACGAGGATGAGGGTCACCGCGAGAACGACGCCTTCCGTACGACCGACATGGAGCCGTCCCCGCTCGACCGGGTGGCTCTGCGGTGCGACGAGCTGGTCGAGGCGTGGCGGCGGACATCGGCACGGGTCGTCGCCGTGAGCGACGAGGTCGGGTTCGGCGTGATCCCGGCGACCGCGAGCGGCCGGCTCTTCCGCGACGCCCTGGGGCGCCTCAACCAGCGTCTCGCCCGCGAGTCCGAGGAGGTGGCGCTCATCGTGGCCGGCCGCGTGCTGCCGCTCCCGATCTGAGCCGTCTTCCGTGGCTCTCGGGGGAACTCCCGGTGGAGAGCGACAGCGTGAGGACCCGGCGGGCGAACCGACGGACACCTCCTCCGCCTCGGACACGTCCGCGTGGGGCCGAGCGACGGGCAGCGGGGAGCGCACACGTTCCAGCCGCGGCACACCACTACCATCACCCGTTGTGTCCGGAACACCAGAGCAGGACCCCGCCTCCACGGCCGCGGCATGGCGGTTCGCGCTGGGAACCCTGAGCGTGTTCCCGGTACGCGCGATCGAGGTGAATCGCCGGATCGCCGGACGCGGGATGCTCCTGGCCCCGCTCGCCGGGCTGGTGCTCGGGGTCGCCGCCGCCGCCGTGTCGATCGGTGCGCGCTGGGCGAGCGGTTCCGCGCTACTGGCCTCCGTGCTCGCGGTCGGGGCGCTCGCCTGGCTGACCCGCTGCCTGCACCTGGACGGGCTCGCCGACCTGGCCGACGGGCTGGGCAGCGGCAAGCCCGCCGATCAGGCGCTCGACATCATGAAGCGCTCCGACATCGGGCCGTTCGGCGTGGTCACGCTCGTGTTCACGCTGCTCGCGCAGGTGGCCGCGCTGACCCGGATGGACGGCTGGGGACCACCCGCGCTGATCGCCGCCTGCGTCACCGGACGGCTCGCGATCACCTGGGCCTGTCGCGTCAGCGTCCCCGCCGCCCGCCCCGGGGGGCTGGGCGCCTTCGTCGCGGGCACCGTACGGCGTGGCCCCGCCATCGCCGTGACCGCGGCGGCCCTCCTGTGCGCGGCCGTCCTCCTGCCCGCACTCGAGCCCTCGCCACTCCGGTCGGTGATCCGGTGGGCGCCGGTCGCGTACCCGCTGGCCGTGCTGGCCGGCCTCGTGGCCGCGGCGCTGCTGCGGCGGCGGGCGGTCCGCAGGCTCGGCGGGATCACGGGGGACGTGCTCGGCGCGCTGGTCGAGTGCGCGACGACCACGACCCTGCTGCTCTGCGCCTTCCTCCTCCGCTGAGGCGGTCTACGCGCCTTCACCGGAGCGGTACGGGGAGCGCAGGGCGACCACGACGACGGCGAGTACGGCCCAGCCGACGACGCCCGTGACGCCCGCGAGCGCGAGGTTGGGCGGGTGGGCCGCGTCACCGGCGAGCAGGATCAGACCGGCCGAGGCGTTGAACGCCCCGTGTCCCACCACGGCCGGCCACACGCTGCCGGTGCGCAGGCGCAGCCAGCCGAGGATCGCGCCGAGCAGGACGCAGACCCCGACGAACATCGGCGCCGCCCACGGGCCGAGGTCCGGATAGTTGTAACCGAGCAAGGTCAGCGGCGCGTGCCAGAGGCCCCAGATCACACCGGACACGAGCATGGCGCGCCACACCAGCCGGGCCGGCCGGGGCGAGGCGTCGAGGGCGGGGCCGCCGAGGAGCCGCGGCAGGAGGTACCCCCGCCACCCCCACTCCTCGCCGAGGGACGGGATCGCGTTCAGCAGCGGCGCGACGACGACCGCCGAGACGAGCTGGGTCACAGCCAGCACCTCCGGCTCCAGCGGAGCCCCGCCGGCCGCCTCCAGCTGTCGCCGGAAGAGGCTGAGCCCGCCGACGTCGAGGTCGACCGCGCCCGTCAGCGCGCTCACGGCCAGCGCGACCAGCACGAGCAGCGGCACGCCCAGCCAGGTGGCGGCGACGAGGCCGAGCGTCCTCCTGCGCACCGGCCCCCATGTGAGGCCGGTGAGGCGGGCCCATTCACGAAACGGGGTCCCGCGACGGCGGACCAGCCAGGCGGCGAACACCCCGAGGGACGGAGTGAACATCATCGCCGCCGCGACGGGCGTCACGAGCGGCGACCGCAGCCCCGAGCCGTTCAGCCACAGCGGGAGTGCCAGTAGCCACGCGCAGCCGAAGGAGACGACGAGAAACAGCGGAAGATCACTGGATCGGCGCATCGGCACTCCATCACTCTCGGGAAGCCGCACCGGAAGCCACAAGAGCGTTGAGCAGGGCGGCTCCCTGAGCCGCGTCGTCCACGCTGATGCCGAGCTCGCCGCCCGAGGTGTAGCGGACGACCAGGCACTCGCCGCCACGGATCATGATCGTGCTCTGGCCGGGCAGCCCGCGATAACCCCAGCCGCCCACGTCGGCGGGGGCACGCCGCTCGGTCCAGGCCCGGTCGAGCTTGGCGAGCGGCACCGACCTGGAGGGCCACCGCAGCGGGCCGTAGGACACCGTGAGGCCTTCCGGGCTCACCTTCACCCTTACCGAGGAGAGCCAGAGTCCGGCCAGGCCGACGACGGCGAACACCCCCGCCCCGATCCACAACTCGGCGGGGAGGCCGAAGAGGGCGCAGACGGCGAGCGACACGGCGGCGGCGAGGGCGGCGAGGGCGAGTCCCATGGCGACCGGCGAGGACACGCTGGAAACCCACACGGGCCGCTTCCCCGGGCTGAGCACGAGAGCCGGCGGCGCGACCTCGGCGGCAGCCGGCCGCTCGTCGGGCCCCGGCCGTCCGGCGAGCCAGCCGAGCCAGCCGGCCAGGAACGCGACGGCGATCACGATCGCGGCCTGCCAGCCGAGCGACGCCGCGTCCTCCCAGCGCCGCCGGTCCAGGTTGGCGCCGATCGTGAGGATCTGCAGGCCGAGTATGAAGGCGGCGCCCCAGCCCAGCCCGGCCGTGATCCAGCGGCGTGCCGCGCGCCGGTTCACCGCGCGGCCGCCGGCCGCCGCCACCAGGCAGGCTCCCGCGAGGACCACCCACAGCAGAGCGACGCAGACAAACACGGTGAACGGCATCGTGCCGTCCGGATCTCCGGAGGGCCCCCAGTGCGCGGCCAGCGGGTCGGGCAGCCGGTCCCTGAACCAGAGCGGCACGGCGACCAGCACTGCGGTGACGAGGACCGTCCACGCTCCGGCCGCCAGGAGGAAGCGCCTGCGGAAGGCCGCGTCCCGTACGGACGAGTCGTTCATGAGATTTCCTTGATCAGTTCAATGACGTCGTGGGGGCGATAGCCGTACCGGACGGCCTCATGGAGCAGGTCCCTCACCATGGCTCTGAGCGCCTCGCGGGGGTCGGGCCGGCTCAGGACCGAGACGCCGCGGCCGCGGCGGAACTCGAGCAGGCCTTCGTCTCGCAGGTCGCGCAGTGAGCGCAGGACCGTGTTGGCGTTGACGCCCAGCGCGTCAGCGAGGTCGCGGGCCGGGGGCAACCGGTCCCCCGGAGCCACGTCCCCCTGAACGATCGCCTGCCGGATGGCGTCGGCGACCTGTTCATGGAGGGGCCGCGGATCGTTGAGATCGAGCTTCAGCAACATGATGCTAGCGACATTAGCATCATCATCCAGATGGTGCTAATTCCATCAGCACCATTTCCCTCGCCCATTGGTAGGACGAACCCTCGTTTATGCGTACGCTGAAAGCGCGACTAGCATCGGCACCCGTGACCACAGTGCGCGTTCTCGCATCTGACACGGTCTCCATCGAGACCGGTGCTCTCGTAGTCGGCATCCACGCCTCATCGGACGGCCCACAGGTCGCCCCGGGCGCCGACGACCTCGACCAGGCTCTGGGCGGCACCCTCGCCGCAGCGCTCGGCGCGGTCGGATTCACCGGGAAACCCGAGGAGATCGCCAAGATCCCTACTCTCGGCGCCCTGCCCGCGCCGCTCGTGCTCGCCGTCGGCCTCGGTGAGCGGCCCGACGACGGATACGACCCGGAGACGCTGCGACGCGCCTCCGGCGCCGCGGCCCGCGCCCTCTCCGGTACGGCCTCCGCCGCCCTGGCCCTGCCCGCCTCGACGGCCGACGAGGCCGAGGCGGTCGCGCTGGGCGCGCTGCTCGGCGCCTACGAATTCAGCAGATACCGCACCGGCGAGCGCAAGGAGCCGGTCGGCGAACTGACCGTGCTCTCCGCCGCCGACGGCGCGGACGCCGCCGTGGAGCGCGCGTCGACCGTCGCCGAGGCGGTGAGCCTGGTGCGCGACCTCGTCAACATGCCCCCGTCGGACCTGTGGCCCGCGAAGTTCGCGGACATCGCCGAGGACGCCGGGACCAAGGCGGGCCTGACCGTCGAGGTGCTCGACGAGACCGAGCTCAAGGAGGCCGGCTACGGCGGCATCTCCGGCGTCGGCCAGGGCTCGGTCAACCCGCCCCGCCTGGTCCGTCTCGCGTACGGCCACCCGGACGCCTCGCGGACCGTCGCCTTCGTGGGCAAGGGCATCACCTTCGACTCCGGCGGCCTCTCGCTCAAGCCCGCCAACTCGATGGACTGGATGAAGTCGGACATGGGCGGCGCGGGCGCCGTCCTGGGCGCGCTGATCACCATCGCCAGGCTCGGCCTTCCGGTCAACGCCGTGGGCTATCTGTGCCTCGCCGAGAACATGCCGTCGGGTACGGCGATGCGCCCCTCCGACGTGCTGCACACCTTCAGCGGCAAGACCGTCGAGGTGCTCAACACCGACGCCGAGGGCCGGCTGGTGCTGGTCGACGGCATCGCGCGCGCCGCGCAGGACAGCCCTGACCTGATCGTCGACGTCGCCACCCTCACCGGCGCGCAGATCGTCGCGCTCGGCTGGCGGACCAGCGGCGTCATGGCCAACGACGACGCGATCCGCGAGGAGGTCGTCGAGGTCGCCGTCTCCCAGGGTGAGGCCGCCTGGGGCATGCCGCTCCCCGACGAACTGCGCAAGGGCCTGGACTCGCCGGTGGCCGACATCGCCAACCTCAATCCCGACCGGTGGGGCGCGATGCTCGCGGCGGGCATCTTCCTGCGCGAGTTCGTCCCGGACGGCGTTCGCTGGGCGCACATCGACATGGCGGGCCCCGCCTTCAACAAGGCGGAGCCGTACGGCTACACGCCCAAGGGCGGGACCGGGGCGATCACCCGCACGCTGGTGGCCCTGGCGGAACGCTACGCCGCCGACGGCGGACGCGCCGCCGACTGAACCACGATCTTCATAGACAAGTGAAAAGATGCTGTCGGGTCCAACCGGCGGTGTGGCAATCCAACGAGGAGCATTCCTGTGGCTGATGGCAGCGGCCCCTATGACATCGTCGTCCTAGGCGGCGGCAGCGGCGGTTACGCCTGTGCACTGCGGGCGGCCGAGCTCGGCATGAACGTCGTCCTCATCGAGAAGGACAAGGTCGGCGGCACCTGCCTGCACCGTGGCTGTATTCCCACCAAGGCCCTTCTTCACGCGGCCGAGTTGGCGGACCAGACCCGCGAGAGCGAGGCGTTCGGCGTCCGCGCGCGGTTCGACGGCATCGACGTCCCCGCGGTCCACTCGTACAAGGACAAGGTGATCAGCGGGCTCTACAAGGGCCTCGCGGGGCTCATCAAGAGCAAGAAGATCACCGTGGTCGAGGGCGAGGGCCGGCTGGCCGGCCCGAACCGCGTCGTGGTGGGCGACCAGGTCTTCGAGGGGCGCAACGTCGTCCTCGCCACCGGCTCGGTGCCCAAGTCGCTCCCCGGCCTGGAGATCGACGGCGACAAGGTCGTCTCCAGCGACCACGCGCTGGTCCTGGACCGCGTCCCCAGCTCGGTGATCATCCTGGGCGGCGGCGTGATCGGCGTCGAGTTCGCCAGCGTGTGGCGGTCCTTCGGCGCCGAGGTCACGATCGTCGAGGCGCTCCCCCACCTGCTGCCGCTCGAGGACGAGTCCAACTCCAAGCTCCTGGAGCGCGCCTTCCGCCGCCGGGGCATCAAGTACGAGCTCGGCGTCCGGTTCGAGAGCGTCAAGACCACCGACACCGGTGTCGTCGTCACCCTGGAGAACGGCAAGACCCTCGACGCCGAGCTCATGCTCGTCGCCGTGGGCCGCGGCCCGGTCTCCGCCGGGCTGGGCTTCGAGGAGGCGGGCGTCACCGTCGACCGCGGCTACGTCAAGGTCGACGAGTACTGCCAGACCGGCGTTCCCGGCGTGTACGCCGTGGGCGACCTGATCCCGACCCTTCAGCTCGCCCACGTCGGCTTCGCCGAGGGCATCCTCGTCGCCGAGCACATCGCCGGTCTGAACCCGGTCCCGATCGACTACGACGGCGTGCCGCGCATCACCTACTCCGAGCCCGAGGTGGCGTCCGTGGGCGTCAGCACCGCCGTGGCCCGCGAGCGCGGCCACGACGTGGTCGAGCTCAGCTACAACCTCGCCGGAAACGGCAAGAGCAAGATCCTGCAGACCCAGGGCGAGGTCAAGGTCGTCGCCGAGCGCGACGGCCGGGTCCTGGGCGTGCACATGGTGGGCAGCCGCGTCGGCGAACTCGTCGCCGAGGCCCAGCTGATCTACAACTGGGAGGCCACGCCCGGTGACGTCGCCCAGCTGATCCACCCGCACCCGACCCAGTCCGAGGCCCTCGGTGAGGCGATGCTGGCCCTGGCCGGCAAGCCGCTTCACGTCCACAACTAAGGCCCTCACAGGAAACGCGAGAGAAGAGAACCATGCCGGTCTCCGTAACCATGCCCCAGCTCGGAGAGAGCGTTACCGAGGGCACCGTAACCCGCTGGCTGAAGAAGGAAGGCGAGCGCGTCGAGGCCGACGAGCCGCTGCTCGAGGTGTCGACGGACAAGGTCGACACCGAGATCCCTTCGCCGTCCGCCGGCTACCTCACCAAGATCGTCGTCGCTGAGGACGAGACCGTCGAGGTCGGCGCCGAGCTCGCCGTCATCGACGCCGAGGGCGGCGCCGCCGCTCCGGCCGCTCCCGCCGCCGAGGCGCCCGCCCCGGCTCCCGAGCCCGAGCCCGCTCCTGCGCCTGAGCCGGCTCCCGCCCCGGCGCCCGCTCCGGCTCCGGCTCCGCCGATCTCCTCGAT